>NZ_AUCT01000028.1 GCF_000429905.1 Desulfatibacillum aliphaticivorans DSM 15576
CTCCCCGCCTGTAGTTGCGCGGTTTCCCCGCCCTGTAGTCGCGCGGTTTCCCCGCCCTGTAGTCGCGAGGTTTCCTCGCAGTGTAGTTGCGCGGTTTCCCCGACCTGTAGTTGCGCGGTTTCCCCGCCCTGTAGCCGCGAGGTTTCCTCGCCCTGACCGAGAATTCCGAAGTCTTCCTGGCGTCATTCCCGAGCATCCCTATGGGAAATTAAGGATCTTAAATCCCCCATAAAGAAGTGTTTTTAAGGCGACACGGTCTTGAACTTTTCTTTTGGTGCGCCGCAAACAGGGCAGGCATCCGGCGCTTTCTTGTCCGTCACGTAACCGCAGACCTGGCAAACATGATACTCGCTCACTTTGTCCTTGATGACGTCGTAAATGGCCTTTTCGTAGAGTTTGGCATGGTACCCCTCCGCATCCCGGGCATGGCTGAAGGCCAAGGCGGCTGCTTTTTCGCCCTCTTCCTCGGCGATTCTGAGGAATTCCGGATACTCATTCTGGCTGATGGACTGCTCTTTTTTGAAGGATTTCATGAGGTTGGTGTCTGTATCCTTCACAATGATTTCCTTCAAAAGATTCATGTGGCGTGTGGCATGCACTCTTTCCGCCTCTGCAATGGCCCTGAAAAGCAAAGCGATCTGAGGAACTTCCTCTTCCTCGGCTCTTTCCGCAAAGGCCAGAAGCCGAAAATAGGCTTTGGCTTCCCCAATAAAGGCATCGTAGGCATTCTTTTTGGTTTGTTCCTTCATTCGCTCCCTCCGGCTGGATTATTAAAGATGGTATTCACACAACGGATGAAAAATCATGTTGATAAAATAAGCAAAAGTCGCGTTTTGTCCAGTTATATTTATTGAACGCAACGTAGAAGAAATAGTTATTGTGCACAAAATTTATTATGAACCATAGTCTGGCTTGGCCGGCCATAATTCCTGGAAGGTTGTATAGGAAAACGCCCCTGGATTTGGCGCTGGACGCTGGTTGAGGATACGACGGTGAGACACAGCCGGGGGGATGTGGGATCTTCACACGGGCCAGAAGTAGGGAAGGTCGTCCGGCTCCTTCCATCCGTATTGACTATAAAAATGAGGGTCCTTGCGCAGCAGATTGGAGCGATGGGAGGCGTGCAGACGCTCGTCGCCAAGCCACCAGGGGGTGATGATCTCATCATTGCCTCCGCCATCAACGCCATAAGGCATGGAGTTTTGATATCCCCTGCGCACCCACTCGCGTATGACCGCATCCCGATATTCCACCAATGCCGCTTCAAAGCCCGCCCACATCTTGACCGCAGGATGGTTACGCCACCCGCTCCCATAAAGGATGGTCCGGCGAATGGTCTCTGCCTCCACCCGTTGCTTGCCAAGCCTGCGATAGTCCAGGACCCTGGCGGAGCGATCAAAATCTGCGTATGGCAAAAAGGTTTGCATACTCACAATTATAAGCTCGGACGGCAAGCAGAACAAGGCAAAAAAACGGAAATATAGGCCGGTTGAATCCGGTCCCGGCGGTTGACGCCGTTATGTAATTGCGCGGTTTTCCCGCCCTGTCGCCGCGAGGTCCCCTCGCCATGTAGTTGGGAGGTCTCCTCCCTTATGTAGTTGCGGGGTCCCCCCGCTCGTAGTTGCGCGGTCCCCGCCCGTAGTTGCGCGGTCCCCGCGCCATGTAGTTGGGAGGTTTCCTCCCCCTGTATTTGCGCAGTTTCCGTGCGTTGTAATCGCCGGCTCTCCCGGCAAAGGGTGGGGGCAGGGTTTCCCTGCCTCAAACGATACGTGATGGTTTGTAGGGACAGGCCCCTGTGCCTGTCCAAATACGCCGAAATAGAAATTCAGGAGGTAGGGCGCCGTTCGCCGCGTCCCTGTAGTCGCGAGGTCCCCTCGCCCAGGTGGTCGCAGTCTCCCGGCAAATCGTAGGGCGCAGGGCTTGCCCTGCTTTTGGTTTAGGGCTGCCCTATGCAAGGATTGACATAATAGATCCGTGTTTCCAAAGAAGCGCCCTTGAACGAAATTAACAGTCAGACGAAACTTTGAACAAAAAATTAATGCATTATTTCAATACGATATAAAGTTATTGAGTTTTTGAGAGACGTCCCGCAAAACATTGAGAGACGTCCCGCAAAACACAAAAAATCGTAGTGGTTTAAGTTTCGATAATGCTAACCCAAGGCGTTAATCCTTGCTATCACCACTGCCTTCTTGTGTTGATTGACTTTGAGCAGATCCTCCCGCTGGCAAAGAAGGAGTGCCTTGATGGCTGCCCGTCGTGGTAGAAGGAGAATAACCTCTTTCCTCAGAAGGTTGATAGCCATCGTTAAATGGTTGATATCCCTTAGAAGTCCCCGATTTTTGAGATTGCTCTTTGTTGCTCATTAATTTACTCCTCCTTTCCTTGTTTGTTTTGTTTTTCGTTAAAAAACTCGATTAACTCATAGTCTGCTTTGCGCACTAAAAGGCCACCAGTTTGGTTAACAAAATCAAGAAATTCTCCCTTATCGTTAACTTTGATGGCTGCCTCCAAATAGATATCTCCCTCACGCGGATATGACGTAGCATAGGAATTAGGGCCGTAATATCCTGCAATTTTATTTCCATTTTTTAAGTGAATTAAAACAAACAAGGTAACTCTCTTATCAAAAAAAAAGTCCCATGCTGTTGGATACGGCAAATTCATTTTTTTCATGAGGGGCTTACATCTGATTAGCTTACTCCACAGATATGCCCAGACTATTGGTGCCACAAGTATCATTATCATCATCCAGGCACTGTATCCATATGGATTAGTTGATGGATAATTGTTCGTATGTGTATATATGATCAATGGGAGACACAGGGCAAAATTTAGGGCGCTATAAAAAAGGCCTTCAAAAGTGACTGTCTTCCAATCGACATCCTTGGTTGGCATCAAGAGTCGGTATATGTGCAATGATATCAGACCAGGAAAAACAAGTAAGACAAATAATGGCAATGAATTAAAATCAGGCGCTATTTGCATAGTTTGAGTTTTCTCCCAAGAATCAGTTGCTTATCTGACCCTGTAGTTTGCCCGTTGCTTATCTGACCCTGTAGTTTGCCCAATGACCGCTCCATTATCACCTATTTTTCTATTATAATAGAAAAATAACATTTTTATAACAAGTTATGCAACAAAAATTAAAGATTGTTGCTTTAATGCTTTTTGGGTCAATTGTTCTTTTTTAAAATAATGATATCAGGTATTTAAATGAAATCAAGCCCATCGAACTGGTTTGGCGGGGTGTGCATATAACCTGCCAATTGGGATATAGAGCAGTAGCAGCAGCGAAAAGAAAAAAAAAGGGCTGCTCTGTAAAGAGCAGCCCTTTATAATTATATTTGGCGTCCCCAAGGGGATTCGAACCCCTGTCGCCGGCGTGAAAGGCCGGTGTCCTGGACCAGGCTAGACGATGGGGACGCATATGTATTTCCCGCTTCAACTAATTAGTTTTACGGGATATAGGGGCGAAAACTTCGCTTTAAGCAAATTTTGATATCGCCCAAAAAAAGGGACAGCCTATGAAAAAAAGGGCGATCCCTTGTATGGTAAAAACGTTGGCGTCCCCAAGGGGATTTGAACCCCTGTCGCCGGCGTGAAAGGCCGGTGTCCTGGACCGGGCTAGACGATGGGGACGCATTTTTGTTTTTCTCTTGCTCGGCCTTAGGAAAAAGTGGTGGGCCGTGCTGGGCTCGAACCAGCGACTCTCTGCTTAAAAGGCAGATACTCTTCCGACTGAGTTAACGGCCCCAGCAAGCAAGAGACCCGCTAAGTAGCACCGTTATTGAGATGCTGTCAACCAGAAAAAAACCATTTTTTAAAAAATATTCAAAATAGCCTGAACATGCCCTTAATAGTCTGCGGATTCCCCGTCATTTGGGCCTTAAGGGGCCGCGACCCTTATGGCTGGCCCTTCGCCGCCGTTCCGTAAAAACGGCGCTGCTTGGAAAATTTTTAATTTTCAGCCCTAAACCGCCTTCCCTTGAAGCTCCCTGAGGCGCGTTGTCTATTGATTTTTGTTGTTTTTCCACGATTCCTGGTGTATGAATAACCTTTTTTACGAGGGGTGCGACAAGCAAGTTCCTTTGCCGTTTGGGGGTGGGAATGTCCCTCCAAAGGGAACAGAGACGCGTACCAAAACTATCCCCGCGGATTCCTTGCGGGCTGCACGTTTCTTATTTTTCCTGATGGAATACGGAGGTTAACTGATGAAAAGGATAGTTCTGTGCTTGACGGCTGTGGCGTTGCTTCTGGCGGTATTAGGTCCTGTTCCGGCAATGGCCGGAAAGACCGTAAACCTGACTTACAGCATTTTCCTTCCCGAGAAGCACGCCCAGGCCCAGGCGGCCATTGCATGGGCCAAAGAAGTGGAAAAGCGCACCAACGGCGCCGTCAACATCACCATTTTCGCCGGCGGCACTCTGACCAAGGGCCCCAAGGTTTATGAAGGCGTTGTCTCCGGGATTTCCGACATTGGAAACTCCTGTTTTGCATATACCTCCGGCCGCTTCCCCGTCATGCAGGCTATTGACCTTCCCATGGGATACCCCAACGGCAAGGTGGCCAGCCGCGTGGCCAACGATTTCGGTCTGAAGCACGCCGATCAGGGCCTGAAAGACGTGAAGCTGCTTTACGTGCATGCTCATGGACCCGGCCTGCTCCACACCCAGAAGCCCGTCAGGACTCTGGCTGACCTCAAGGGCATGAAAATCCGTTCCACCGGCTTCTCCGCCGAAGTGGTCTCCGCCCTGGGCGGCGTTCCGGTCGCCATGGGTCAGGGCGATGCTTACGAAGCCCTGAAAACCGGCGTGGTCGAAGGCACCATCACCCCCATCGAAACCCTGAAGGGCTGGAAACAGGCCGAAGTGGTCAACTACACCACCGAATGCTCCGCCGTGGGCTATACCACCGCCATGTATGTGGTGATGAACAAGGCCAAATGGAACTCCCTGTCTCCTGCAGTCCAAAAAATTATGGAAGAAGTGAGCGCCGAGTATGTTGACATCCATGGCGCCGCGTGGGATGCTGCCGACGAAGCCGGTCGCGCTTTTACTTTGGAAAAAGGCAACGAGATCATTCCTCTGAGCGAGGAAGAGAATAAACTGTGGGCGGAGAAGGCTCAGCCCGTCATCACCAAATACGAAGAAAGCGTCCCCAACGGGGCCGTTTATGTTCAGGAGATTCGCGACGCCATCAAAAAGGCTGAATAAGGCGTTTTTTGAAGGTCGAATGTTAGCTGTATGAAAACTTTGGAGAAAATATCGGAAGCCCTCGCCTCGGTCCTGCACTATGTGGCGGGGGCTGCCGTTTTTGGCATGATGATCGTCACATGCCTGGATGTGGTCCTGCGCACTTTTCGCATGACCGTGCCCGGCGCGTACGAATTGGTGGCTTACCTGGGCGGCATTGCAGTGGCTTTCGCCATGGCCCATACCACGATGGCAAAGGGGCATGTGGCCGTCAGCATTATAGTCCGGCGCTTTCCCAAAAGGCTGCAAAACGCCATTGATTCCGTGACAAGCGCCATGGGATGCGTGGTGTTTTTTCTGGCGGCCCGGAAGATTATGGAAATGGGCTTGGACTACCAGCACGCCGGACAGGTTTCCATGACCCTTAAAATGCCTTTATACCCCGTGGCTTACGCCATCGGGGTTTCGCTTTTTGTGGTCAGCTTCGTTCTATTTACGGCCTTTTTGGGGCACGCGGGAAAGGCTATGAAATCATGAGCATGACCACCATCGGCATTCTGGGCATCGTCATCCTGCTGATTTTGCTGTTTTCCCGCATGCCCGTGGCTTTTGTCATGGCCATGCTGGGCTGCGCCGGATTCTCCTACGTGGTGAACCCTTCGGCGGGAATCGCCATGCTGGGGCAGGACATCTACGAAACCTTTTCGTCCTACGGCCTCACGGTCATACCCCTGTTTGTACTCATGGGGCAGATCGCCTTTCAGGCCGGGATCAGCCGCCGCTTGTATGACTCCGCCTATATATTGGTGGGGCACAAGCCGGGCGGACTGGCTATGGCCACCGTGGGCGCGTGCGCGGCTTTTTCCGCGGTTTCCGGGTCCACCAACGCCACCGCCGCCACCATGGCCGTGGTCACCCTGCCGGAGATGAAGCGCTACAATTACGACATGGGCCTGGCGACAGGCACCGTGGCCGCGGCCGGCAGTCTGGGCATCCTCATTCCGCCCAGCGTAATTTTCATCGTCTACGGCATTCTCACCCAGGAAAGCATAGGCAAGTTGTTTATGGCGGGGATCATCCCCGGCTGCATCCTGACCGTGCTTTTTCTTCTGACCATCTACATCCGCGTGAAGATGAACCCCAGCATCGCCCCGGCGGGCGAGGCCTTCACCTGGCGGGAAAAGGCCATCTCCTTCTTGGGCGTGGCCGAGGCCCTGATTCTTTTCTCCCTGGTCATGGGCGGGATGTTCTTCGGTTTTTTCACCCCGACGGAAGCCGCTGCAGTGGGCGCCTTTCTCACTTTGGTCATCGCCGTAGTCAGAAGACAGATAAACTGGAAAGGCCTGGTTAAAGCCCTGGGCGACACCACCCGCATCAGCTGCATGGTCATGATGATCGCCACCGGCGCCATTGTCTTCGGCAAGTTTATGGCCATCACACGCATCCCCTACTCCCTGGCCGAATGGATCGCCGGGCTGCCTTTGCCCGCCACCGCCATCATGGGCATGATCATCCTGGTATACCTTTTGGGCGGCTGCTTTATGGACGCCCTGGCCATGGTCATGCTGACGGTGCCTATTTTCTTTCCCGTGGTGGAAAGGTTGGGTTTCGATCCCATCTGGTTTGGCGTGACCATCGTTCTGGTGACGGAAATGGGCGTGATTACGCCGCCCGTGGGCATCAACGTGTATGTGGTTAAAGGCGTGGCTACGGACGTCCCCTTGGAGACAATCTTCAAAGGCGTGCTGCCCATGCTGATTCCTCTGGTGTTATGCTGTCTTATGCTGTTGTTTTTTCCCAAGATCGCAACGTTTTTGCCGAGTCTGATGGGCTAAATCCCAAGCCGGGAAATGGGGAGTTGACATGGGGCCTTCATAACGTGTATTGAGAGGTGATATTCTTTATTTTCCAGGCTGTTATCAAAAAGCGGGTCATCTAACGGAAATTCTTACACATTAAGGATCTGCCATGAGTGTGTTTGCTGGAGTTGTTGTGGAGCCTGTTTCCGCTACGGGAAGAAAAACCATCGCTTTTGTACAGGAAATGGGCAGGATGTTCATTTTTCTGATGCACAGCGTGCTCCATATGTTCACCCTCCCTTTCCAATTTGTTAAAATTTTAACGCAAATAAATATTATCGGCGCGCAGTCCCTGTATGTGGTCAGCTTGATAGGCCTTTTTACCGGGATGGTGCTCGGGCTTCAGTTGTATAATGCGTTGGCCAATTTCGGCTCCGAGGGCATGTTGGGAACCTCCATCGTCCACACCCTGATCAAGGAAATGGGGCCGGTGCTGGCCGCCATTATGGTCACGGCCCGGGCGGGTTCGGCCATGGCTGCGGAAATCGGAATCATGCGGATTTCCGAGGAAATCGACGCCCTGGACACCATGCAGATCAATCCCATCCGCTTTTTGGTGTCCCCCAGACTGGCGGCGGCCATCATCAGCTTTCCCCTGCTTACGGCCCTGTTCGACGTGATCGCCCTGTTCGGGGGATATTTGACCGGCTGCAAGCTGAAAGGCCTGAACGACGCCACCTATTGGTATACGGTGGAAAACTCCCTGGTCATGGAAGACATCAACGGCGGCTTTCTCAAGGCCATCGTGTTCGCCGTCATCGTCATCACGGTCTGCTGCTACCAGGGGTACACCACGCACATGAGGCCCAACGGATTCGGCGCCAAAGGCGTGAGCGCATCCACCACATCCGCGGTGGTCATGTCTTGCGTGCTCATTTTGATGGCTGACTTTGTTCTCACCGCTTGTATTTGGTAGGAGGCTATGACTACACCACTCATAGAAATGAAGGACGTCGTTAAGAGCTTCGGACGGCACCATATTCTCCGCGGGGCCAGCCTGACCATTGAGAAGGGCGAGGTGACCACGGTCATCGGAAAGAGCGGCGAGGGCAAAAGCGTTCTTTTAAAGCATATCATCGGCCTCATGGAGCCGGACTCGGGCCAGATCCTTTTCGAAGGCAAGGAGTTCAAAACCATGAAAAAGGCGGAGCGCAAGCAGCTCCGCAGCCGGTTCAGCTACGTTTTTCAAAACACCGCTCTGTTCGACTCCATGACGGTATATGAGAACGTGGCCCTGCCGCTCAAGGAAAAGGGCGAACTGTCCAAAAAGGAAATCACGGAGCGGGTGACGACCAGGATGGATCAGCTGGATCTCCACGAGATCGGCAATAAGTTTCCCTCCCAGCTTTCAGGCGGTATGAAAAAACGCGTGGCCCTGGCCAGGGCGCTGGTGACCAACCCGGAAATCGTCCTGTTTGACGAGCCCACCACCGGGCTGGACCCCATCCGCAAGAACGCGGTCCATAGTATGATTTCGGATTATCAAAAGAAGTTCGGGTTTACGGCCATTGTGGTCAGCCACGAAATCCCGGACGTTTTCTTTATATCCCAAAAAGTGGCCATGCTGGACGAAGGGCAAATCCTCATCCAGGGAGCGCCCCAGGAGATCCAGCAATCCAAGGACCCCATCGTTCAAGGCTTCCTGCGAGGCATGGAGGCCAACCACGACGCCCTGACCGGCCTGGGTACGCCCACCCAGTTGGAACGGCGCTTCGAGCAGGAAATGGAGCTGCAAAAGCAGCAGGAGTCCAACTTTTCCCTCATGGTTTTTACGGTGGAAAACCTGGAGGAAATCAACGAAAAAGTTGGGCACGTGGCAGGCCAGACCATGGTCAAGAACTTCGCTGCGTGGCTTCAGCAGCATTTGCGGGCTAACGACACCTGCTCCCGGTACGGCATGGCCAAGATTCTGGCCGTCCTGCCCAACACCACCCGGAAGGATGCTCAAAAGGTCTGCTCCAAGCTGGCCCGGGCCGCCCGAGGGGAAAAGATCACCGATGCGGAGCTGTATCCCGGATTCTGTTTCTCCGTGTCCGCCGGCTTTGCCGAAGCCACGGACGACAGCCCCATCGATACAGTATTGGCCGCCGCTGAATCGCGCGAAAACATGCTTTACGCTTTTAGAATAACTAAATAGTCCGGAGGAAAAATGGGAAAGCAATCCATAGAGCTGGTGGTAGGAGTTTTTGTGCTCGTTTGCCTGTTGTGCGTGGCCTACCTGACGGTCAAGGTCGGCCGAATGGATGTTTTGGGCGGGGATACCTATCAGGTTTCCGCCAGGTTTCAGTCCGTGGAAGGACTCAAGACAGGCGCTGACGTGCAAATCGCCGGCGTGGGAGTCGGCAAGGTGTCCAATGTGATCATCGATCCCATGGATCTGGTCGCTGTCGTGACGTTGCAGGTGGATAAGGGCATCGAACTGACCGAGGACACCATTGCTTCCGTACGCACCGCCGGCCTCATCGGCGACAAGTACATTAAGCTGACTCCGGGCGGCGCCGACGAAGTCTTGCAGGACGGAGACCAGATCGAAGAGACCGAATCCGCCATAGACATCATGGAACTTATCAGCAAGTACGCATTCGGAAGCGTGTAAACCCCGCTTTGATGCCGTTTTAACGAAAAACTGAATAGACGAGGATCGACTCATGAAAAAGTTTATTGCAGCAATATTGTGTTTGTTTTTGTTTTCCGCTCCGGCCCTCGCCGCAGATCCCGCCTTGGAAGCCGTCAAGGCCCCTCTGGATAAAGCCATGGCAGTGTTAAACGACCCCCAGTTCAAGGACGGGCAAAATGCTGAAAAGCAGCGCGAACTCCTGTGGGATTGCATTGAAGAGGTTTTTAACTTTGTGGAAGTGGCGAAACGGTCCGTGGGGAGAAACTGGAAAAAATTTACGCCCGAGGAACGCAAAGATTTTACCGATATTTTTTCCAGGGTCCTGGGAGACGCCTACCTGTCCCGCATCCAGACCGGTTACGAAGGCGACACCATCGATTATCTGGGCGTGGAAGCAGGCTCCAAGGACGACAAGGCCGTGGTCCAAACCGTCATCCAGCGCCCCGGCATGCAAATTCCCGTGGATTACAGCATGTTGAACAAAAAGGGAAAATGGGAAGTATACGACGTCAAGATTGAAGGCATCAGCCTGGTCAAGAATTACCGGTCCCAGTTCGATAAAAAACTCATGAACATGAAGCCGGCCGATCTTATTCAGGAATTGAAGGAAAAGAAACTTAGCGAATAGGCCCTGACAGGGCGAAGGAGCGTCTTCCCGTGAAAAAGATTGTATTGCTGCTGGCAATGGCGTTGGTCCTGGCCTCCTGGCCGGTTCAAAGCCTCATGGCGCAGGAACAGGCAAACGACGAATATAGCGACGAATACCTGGACGACGACATGGACTTCCTGGAAGACGAGGAAGAGGACGGCATCCAGGTGGTTCAGGTGGCCGATCCCATCGAGCCCTTTAACCGGGCCATGTTCGTGGTGAACGATAAATTGTACTTCTGGTGCCTCAAACCTTTGGCCCAGGGGTATAAGGCCATTACGCCCACCTGCTTCCGGGTAGGCGTGGACAATTTTTTCACCAATGCAAAATATCCCGTCCGGATGGTGAACTGCCTGCTTCAGGGAAAACCCAAAAAGGCGGGTACGGAAACGCTCCGGTTTATGGTCAATACCACCGTAGGCTTCGGCGGCCTTGGAGATCCGGCGCTTAAATATCACGAACTGGAAATGGCAGACGAGGATTTTGGCCAGACCCTGGCCGTCTGGGGCGTGGGCCCCGGCGCTTACGTGGTGTTGCCCGGCACAGGGCCGTTCTACGTCAGGGATGGGACGGGCATGTTGGCTGACTATTGGCTAAATCCACGAACCTATATTTTTGATCACTGGGAAACCTCCGCCATGGTTTGGGGTGGTGAGCAGCTTAACGCCGTCTCTTTACGCTTAGGCGATTATGAGGCTTTGAAGCAAGCGGCCCTGGATCCTTACGACGCCGTGAAGAACGGGTATGCACAACTCCGGCAAAAGAAAATCGCGGAGTAGGGCGGCTTATAACTAATTTCGGAGGGGGCGGGCGCCGTAGGGCTTCCGCCCCTTTTGCATTGCAGGATAGTCATGGGAAAATCTCGCAGGAATAAAAGGGCCTCTCACAAGGAATTCATGGCCTTCGGCGGTTTTGACGACGGCCGGGACGCCCTCAAGGCGGAACGGGAAAAAGCCCGGGAGATGCGTGCGTCCCAATGGTGGAAACGTCAGCTCGCCAAGGGCGTCTGCCATTACTGCGGCCGCGAGTTCAAGCCTGCGGACCTGACCATGGACCACCTCGTCCCTGTCGCCAGGGGCGGCAAGACCACCAAGGGCAATGTGGTCTGCGCCTGCAAAGACTGCAATAACCAAAAGAAGTCCCTTCTGCCCATGGAGTTTGAGCAATACCTGGAGTCTCTGGATAAGGATCGCCCTGAGAAGACGGAAGCCAGGGAGGATGACGCTGAATAAAAAAACGGGGAAAGCGCGTGAGAGCATGCCTTCCCCGGTTCGTCTGCGTCGGTAGGATTATTGGGCTGCGGACGGGGCTGCCTGCTGTGCGCCCGGCTTTGCCGAATTTGGCTGGCTCAATCGAGGATCGTTACCCCACTGCTGGTTCCTGTAACTGCGCGTCCTGGCGTCCTTGCGCCATTGCTTGGCCATGTCCTTGATTTGCTTGAACCGCTCTTTCCCAATGATTTGACGGGTTTCAAGGATAAAACGGAACATTTCCTCGCCTAATCTATCCCTGGTTTCATTCATTTTGGCGTATTGCGCCATGACTTCTTTATCGGAAGCGCTTTCCAGAAGGACTTCCAGTTCAAACTGTTCTTTTTCAGCCGCGGCCTTCAGGTCCAGCCGAGTTCTTTGACTTTGAATGTAAGCCGCCTCCAGCTTCGCCTTTTCCTCATCCGTAAGATTGATGGCCTGCGCTACGCTAGGCCTGCGCCACCAGCCGTCACGGGGCATGCTGCGGGCGCCCGTGCAAAAGGCCAGGGAGGGCAGCAACAAACCTGCCGTCAGAATTGCAACAATAATGATCTTCTTCATGCCAGTGCTCCTTTCACGTCAATGCCAAGTGAAATAATTTCATAATCCGCATCAGGGGCCAGAAAATCATAAAAGTCCTGATCCCATTCGGTGTATGTCTCACCCGCCAGGTCCATAAAGACCGGGGGCAGGCTGTTTTCTCCTATATCGTAGACGTCCTCCATAAAAACTTGCGTTTCTATGGCTGCAATGTCAGGCGCTCCGCTGGAGTGATTCCGGACAGAAGGCTGCTGCATGGGCAAAAGAACCAAGGCGAGGACTATGCTGGCCAGAGCCCCGGCTATCGCAAACATGGGTTTGGGCTGGAATAAAAAGGACAGCCAACTCGCCCTGGGCGCAGACTCCCAGGCCCTGGGCATGGACGGCGCAGGAGGGCAAAAGGACCTGGCTGCATCGCCCAAACCATATAGGCTGTTCATCAGCAGTTCCCGTTGCTCCCGGCATGCCGGGCAGGACTCCAGATGCTCCCTGCTTTGCACGGGCAGGTCGTCATAGTCCACGATGCTGGTTAAAACAAGGTCGTCTGTCAGATGCCGATTTTTATTGCTCATGACGGTCCTCCATAAACTTGGCGAAGGCGCCGGATTGCTTGCGATATTTGTCGATGCCCCGATACAGGTGCGTTTTGACGGCGCTGGCGCTTTTACCCGTCGCCTCGACAATTTCACTGATGGTCAGTTGGTCCATAAATCTCAGAAAAAATATTTCCTTTTCCCACTTGGACAGATTTTTTGAAAATTTTTCCACTTGCGCCCAAAACTCCTGCTGGAGTACATGGCTGAGAGGTTGCGCCGCTTCGTGGGAGTCCGGATCCTGTTCCGGCTCCACGTCAGGCTCCGACTGGAACAGGGAAAGGATTTTCCTTTTTCGATAATAATCCCGCACCGTATTGCCTGCAATGGCGTACAGCCAGGGGGTGAACTTGGACTCCTCCTTGAGCTTGGGCAGGCTCTTGAACGCCCTGACGAAAACTTCCTGGCACAAGTCCTCGGCGTCCATTTGCTTTTTTGAGCGAAAAAAGACCATCCGATAGATCCTTTCGTGGTGCAGGCGCACCAGTTGATCAAAGGCGGCCCGGTCGCCCGACCGGGCCTGCCTGACCAGGGAAATCAGCCTGTTCTCTTCGGAGGAAAGAGTTTCGCAGTTCTTTGGTTTCATGGTCTGAATTAAACCACAAATCAGAGGATCTGTACACTGGGCTGTTTCCCTGTTAACGCCTGTTTCTCCCAACTGCATCTCCATGTTCCGTTTCTGGCAAGCGCCCTGCGCATCGTGCAGGTTTTGTCTATTTAGACGCATTAGGATGGAGGATTGTTTACAAGGAAATTGAAAAGATGTTTTAAATTGATGAAAAAGCGCATTTTGCCAAAACTCGGCAAATGTGGTAGGCGCAAAGACGCCCATAGAGGTGCGAAGAACAAAAAGGTTCGACTAATCTTTTTGAAAAAGGAAAACATATTGAAAAAACAAATTGTTCGGACCGCCGCAATAGTTTGGTTCTTCCTGCTCCTTCCAACTGCGCTTTATGCCGGCATGGCCGCTGATCTGAAGCCGGCCGTGGTAAATTTCCAAGTCAGCTATTCAAAATACTTTGGGCTGGGCGAGGCCGGGCGGTTTTCCGGCACAGGGTTTATCGCCAATAAGGACAAAGGGCTGATCATAACCAACAGGCACGTGGCGGGCGAGTTCCCCTCCCAGATTAAAATAACGTTCCTGGACGGTGAATCCACTTTAGGCAGGGTGGAATATTACGACGCCACGCACGATTTTTCCATCGTCTCGTTCGATCCCGCTTCCGTGAGTTCGGAAATCAAGGAGGTTCGGCTGGGAGACTTTTTCTCCCTGAAAACGGGCGATGAAGTCACGCTTATCGGCAATAATGAAGGCGAGGAATACTCGGTAAAAAAAGGCGTTGTCGTGGATTTGGTGAAAAACAAGGGGGACAGGCACTCCCTGACTTTTCAAACCAGCTTTGACCGCACAGGGGGAAGCAGCGGCAGCCCGGTTTTTAATGAACAGGGCGAGGTGGTAGGCCTCCATTTTAAAGGTACGGACACGTCCAGCTTTGAACTGCCCGTCAATTACATTGAAGACAAGCTGACCGATCTGGCTCGGGGAAAAGCGCCGGTCCGGGGGGAAATCGGGGTGCAGCTCACCCTGGTTAAAACCGCGGATGCAGTCGGGCACTTGGGGCTTCCTCAGGACGTTGCGGACGCCATGCGCAGCGATTTTGGCGACCTGAAATACTGCCTCATGGTGGAGTCCGTGATCCGCACCTTCCCTGCTGCAGAGGCGCTCCAGGCCGGAGACGTCATCTACTCTGTGGACGGCGTCCCCATCGGCGACCGGCTATACCGTTTTGATAAAATCGTGGATGAGCGCACAGGCGGAGAAGTGACTCTGGAGTTCTACCGCAGGGATAAAAAAATGACCGCCCAAATTCCAGTGCTGAATGCCGAGGATTATAAAATAACCCGTTTTGCAACCTTTGCAGGCGGGACTTTCCATCCTCTGACGCCGGAAATCAGGCTGGATCTGGACATAGCAAGCGACGGCGTTTACCTGAGCCAGGCAGAACTCGGCTCTACGTTCGGAAGCGTGGGATACTCCTCTTCGCGCAACCCGGACCGTAAAGGCGTCGTGGTGCAGGGAATCAACGGCCAGCCCGTCAGGAATTTGGACGACTTCATCAGGCTCGCATCCGCGCTTAAGCATAATCAGAAAATATCCATGGCGTTTAAAGACCAATTCCTGTACGCCCCGGCGACTGTGGAATTGTTAATCCTGGACTTGCACACATCTCCGCTGACGGTTTTCTCCCTGAATTCCGCAACCAGGGAATGGGAGGCGGAAAAGAGGCGCCAGTAGTTGCGCGGTCTCCGCGCCGTAGCCGCGCGGTCTCTGCGTCGTGGTTGGAAGGTTTCAGCATGTAATCGCGCATTCCCCGCGCCGTGGTTGCGTTGTTCCAGCATCTGTAGCGCGGTCCCCGCGCTGTTGTAGCCACGCGGTTCCCGCGATGTAGTTACGCTGTCTCCGCGCCTGTAGTTACGCGGTTCCCGCGATGTAGTTACACGGTTTCCGCGTTGGTTCATTTTTATTAATGCGAGGGGACCTCGCGACTACCTTGCATGTTACGCTTCTTTTTGCGAGGGATCCTCGCGGCTACTATATTTCTCATTACCGCCGCCAGGGCGCATTATCTATGGTGGGTGAAGGCCGGTTGATTGCCTCCGGATTTTCAGGGTCGGAATTCCATTGCTTGGGATTGGCGCGAATATACATTCTGATCCGATTTAAAGCCCGCTCATTGCGAATCACGTGATCGTAATAGTCGGGCTGCCAGACTTTTTGGCCGGGTGCATCTCTGATTGCATTGATGTCTTTGGTTGTCAGGTATTTCAGATAGGCGATTATGTCGCCCAACTTGGGTTTCAAACGCCTTGATTGGCTGGAGGCGTCCTGGTCAGGGCCTTCAATGGTCCGTCTTTGGTTTCGAGAGGATTCGCCTTCCAGAATAATGATTCCATGAAAATGATTGGGCATGATGACGTATTCATCAATAAGCGCCCCCGGAAAATGGTCGGGAATTTGCAGCAATCGCTTTTCAACAAGAAACCCGTATTCATTGAGAAAAAGCTCTCCTTCATTGATATGTCCGAACAGCAATTCCCTGTTGTGGGTGCAGATGGTGACGAAATAAGCACCGGCGCTTGAGTAATCATAATACTTCAAACGATGGGGCCGGACAAATTTCCTTTTTGGCGCCGTCCGCCCGAGCGAATTTAGTTTTTTTTTACCAGGAACCTTTGCACCATGGTGATGAGGCTGGTTAGGACGGCGTTTTCGTCAACGCTGTCTTTTTCGCGATACAGGTAATGAAACACCTCGTGGGTGGAGCGGGCGACGACCGTCACGGCCGAGTCCACGTCCGCTATTGCCAGGTCCTCTTGGTATCTGGCGATCAGGGATTTTACGGCGTCGGTTTCAGCCTTTTCCCAATAGTTGTGAATCTTGCCCGCGGTCTCGTTCATCATGCAAAAACGCAGCATTTCCTGGTTCAGCTTGCCGTGCCGGGTATGGGCCTTGTACCAGGTTCGGTACAAATGGTCCAAAGCCTGATCCAGCGCAATGTTCTTTTCCTGGATCACTTTCAGGCTGTCCAGAGTTATCTGGTAAACCTCTTTGGATCGGAGTTCCAGGATATATAAGAAGATGTCCTCTTTATTCTGAAAATGGGCGTACAATCCGCCCACGGACATGCCGGCTTTATCCGCGATCAAATGCGTGGTGGTTTCCTCAAAGCCCATTTCCGTAAACAGATCCCTGGCTGCCTCCACGATTTTTCGGCGGGTTTCCCGGGACCGTTTTTGAACGGGCTCCTTGATATTGAGAAAACTGGGCGTATTTTCCGGATTTTTCATAAAAAGCATTTCCTGACGGAATTCATTAACGCACTTATTTATTGGGTATAAAACAGCCTATTCGGATAGTAAACCGCCGGCTGTTTTTGTTGTCTGTCTTTTGCATACAGGAAAAAGCTCGGCCTGTCAAAGCGAACTCGACGTCGGTTTTTTCTCTTGACAAGGCCGCTCTTTTCGGTCTATTGCAGATTAAAAAAGCGAATGCGACGTCGAATTTTTAAAAATCCACCCTTCCACAATCAGGAGGTGTACGTATGACGCAAAACTACTTGGAAACCGATGTGCTGGTCATCGGCGGCGGAGGCGCCGGATTCCGGGCGGCCATCGGCGCGGCGGAAAAAGGCGCCAAGGTGACGCTTTTAAGCAAAGGGCCGCTGGCCCGGTGCGGGGCCTCCCCCATGGCCGGGGCCGACTTCACCCTGGACGGCGCCAGCATGAGCAAGATCGATGGGCTGCAGGGCGATCCCAGCGACAGCATGGAAAAGGTGTTTAACGACATCGTGACCCAGGGCTCGTATTTAAACAACCAGAAGATTGTGCAGCAGTATGTGGAGCGGGCGCCTCAATGTTTGCGGGAGCTTTTGGACTGGGGGGTCAAGGTCAAGCTCTCGGATGAACGCATGATTTTTACTTCCGGCCTGGACATCCTGGACGCGCTTTTGCGCAAGGCGAGATCCCTTGGCGTGACCTTTAGGGAAGACATCGCCATGCTGGACCTGGTTCTGGAGGACGGCGCCGTCGCAGGCGGCCTGGCCCTGGACGTCCGGTCAGGCGAGTTTATCCGTTTCAAGGCCAAAGCTGTTGTCATGGCCAGCGGCGGTTGGCACAAGGCCTTCTGGCCCAACACGGGCATGCGGGATCTTTCCGGGGACGGCATGGCCATGGCCATGCGGGCCGGGGCGAAAATGGGCAATATGGAGTTCATCACATTTTGCTGCAACGTGTTTTACGATCCTCCCATCTGGCGAGGCAGCCTGGCGCCTTACGTCATGAGCCTGATCGTAGGGGGCAAGCTGACCAACAGCGAAGACGAGGAGTTTCTCAACAAGTACGATCCCTTTGTTATTCAGACCGGTACCTTTACGGAATGGAATAAAAGCGTCCTGTCCCATGCCTCCATGCAGGAAATTCGGGCGGGCAAAGCCGGGCCGCACGGCGGGATTTTTTACTCCCGCGGGGATGTTCCCTGGGAAAATATAGAGATGGTCGCCTCCATCATCTTCCCCAAATGGAAATACAAAGCCATCGATCTTTCGACCTGGGCAAAAAAATTGCAGGACGGAGAGCCTGTGGAAGTGGGGCCGGCCGTGGAGTATTTTGAGGGCGGCATTTGCGTCAACGAAAAATTCGAGACGACCATTCCCGGCTTGTTCGCCGCCGGGGAATGCACCTTGGGCGCCTTCGGCTCCAACCGGATTTTTTCCGCCATTACGGAAATGCTGGTTCACGGCGTGGACGCGGGGGAAAACGCGGCGGAGTTCGCCAAATCCAGCGCCGCGGCCGCGGCGAGTGACGCAGCTTATGCAACCTTGGAAGAGGCCGCTTCCGTTCCTTTGACAAAATCCCAGGGCGCCAATCCCGCCAAGGTGCGCAGGCGCTTGCAGGAGGCGGCTCACGCCTGGCTCGGCCCTATTCGCTCCGGGGAGGAAATGGACAAGCTCCTGGGGCTGATTCAGGAAATCAAGGAGAACGATCTTCCCAATCTGGCTCTCACGTCCAACGCCCGGGCTTACAACAAGGAATGGGTGGACGCCCTGGAACTGCCCAATTTGGTTCTGCTGCTGGAAACCTCGGTCAGGTCCGCCCTGGCGCGCACGGAAAGCCGGGGAGTCCACTTTCGGGAGGACCATCCCGAGACGGACAACGACAATTGGCTGCAGGAAAGCGTTGCGACCCTGAACGGCGGATCCGTCGACGTCGGACATCGTCCCATAACCCAAACCGCCATGGCGCCCCCAGGGGGCAAGCATCCGTATTTTGACTTTGTTAAGCAAATGATGGAGTCGCGCTCCGACACCGGCGGAAAACATTAGGACAAGGGGGAAGACCATGACCAACAAAATCATCAACGCCAAAGTGTTCCGATTCAACCCGGACAAGGACGCCGAACCTCGCTATGAGACCTTTCAGGTTCCTTTTGAGGAAGGCCTGAGCGCCATGGACGTGTTGGATTACATCTATCAAAACCTGGACAGTTCTCTGGCTTATTACGATCACGCCGGTTGCTCCCTGGGCATTTGCGGCAAGTGCACGGCCAGGATCAACGGCAAGGTCGGCCTGCTTTGCCAGACGCCGGTTTCGGACGGGGAATTGCTTTTGGAGCCCATGAATAAAAACAAGGTGCTGAAGGATCTGGTTCCGGCCAAGGCGAAGAAGGCTGCCGACGACGAGCCGGAAGCGGAGGAAGGAGGAGAGCAAGTGGCCCAGGATATAAACAGCGTGGATTTGATAGTGCGCAGGGAGATCGAAGCCTTGATCGCATCGCCGCTGATCGAAGCCTATTCCCAGGAGTTCGGCAAGGAGGCCTCGGAGGCCGTGGCCCAAAAGGTCATCCAAAAGCTGGCTTTGGAAGCAGGCAAGATGCTAAAGATGTTTGCAGGAGGCGACACCATGGAGCATCTGCAGCGAGCCCTGCCTTTGTTCAGCCAGGGAGGGGCGTTGGAGTTCGACATTGTGGAGGCCTCGGAAAAAAAGGCGGCGGTTAATGTCACCCGCTGCAAGTACGCCGAAATGTACAAAGAGCACGGCTTGGAAAAATTCGGCTATTTGCTGGGCTGCGGCAGGGACTTCGCCTTGATGGAGGGGTTCAACCCAAAAATTAAATTCACCCGAACACAGACCATAATGGAAGGGGCGGATTACTGCGATTTCCGGTTTGAAACCGAGGATTAACGCAGCTCCGCCCTGAACGTAATCTACCGTCCGAATGGGATCGCCCTTCGGATAATCAAGGGAGGCGTCTTATGACACAGGAAGCAATCCAGTTACTGTCCGAATACCTCAGGATCAACACCACCAATCCGCCCGGCGCCGAAGGCGAGGCGGCGGGGTTTCTGGAAAAAATTCTTATTCATGAAGGAGCCTCCTGCAAAATTTATACATCCCATGCGGGCCGGGCGTCTTTAAAAGCCGTCCTGCCCGGGACGGGCGAAAAACCGCCCTTGATTTTGCTGAATCATATGGACGTTGTGCCTGCAGATCCTTCCGAGTGGAGCTTTGATCCCTTCGGCGGCGAGGTAAAGGACGGTTTCGTACACGGCCGGGGCGCCCTGGACATGAAGGGCCTGGGAATTCTGGAACTGGTCGCTTTTTTGGAATTGAAGCGAAAGGGCGTTGATTTGTGTCGGGATCTGATTTTCCTGGCCGTCGCCGACGAGGAAACCGGCGGGGCCCACGGCGCCCAGTTTCTGACGGACAATTACCTGGAGGATTTCGCCGGCGGAGTTGTGATTAACGAAGGGGGCTTTGGCGTCAAGGGGATTCTTCCCACCAAGACCCTGCACATGATTTCTACGGCGGAAAAAGGCCCTTGCTGGCTGAAGTTAAGCCGGGCGGGCCTGCCGGGCCACGGATCCATGCCTCACGGCCAAAACGCCTTGGAGGAACTGGTCAAAGCCTTGAACAGGCTGCTGACCGTGGATCGTCCCCTGGAAGTCGCCCCCGTGGTTGGGGAGTACTTTAAGAACATGGCCTGCGAATGGGACTTCCTCGCCCCCTACGTGGAGGACGGCAACCCGGACACCCTGGTGCGCATTCTGACGGAAACCGGCCTGGCCGCCATGCCCCAGCTTGGCGCCATGCTGAAAAACACCATCAGCCTGAACCTTCTCAGGGCCGGTGAAAGCGGCAACGTCATCCCCAGCAAAGCGGTCGCCCAGTTGGATACAAGGCTGCTTCCGGGGCAGGACGCCGACGCATTCGTCGCTCAGGTTAAGGAGTGGCTGGCGGACGACGCTGTGGAAGTGGAAAAGGTCATGAACTTTCCTGCCACAGCCTCCCCGTTGGATCATCCGGATTACTTGACCATCAAGGACGCGCTGCAAAAACGGTTTCCCGAAGACGTGGTCACCCCATCCCTCACCGCCGGCACCACGGACTCCCGCTTTTTCCGGGCCAAAGGCATGGAGGCTTACGGAGTCTTTCCTGTAACGGTTCCCATGGAGCATTTGAAAATGATCCATGGGATTGACGAAAAAATTTCAGAGGAGAACCTGGTCCAGGGCGCCGAGGCGTTCACGGACGTGGTTCTTGCTTTGTGTAAGGCAGGTTAGGAGAACGCATGAAAAAGGAAGGTTTGATTAAAAACTTGTCCATGATTGGGCCGGCCGCCATTTTGGTGGCCTCCTCCATGGGGCCCGGCACCGTGGCCTCCTGTATCATGGGCGGCTCCCATCTCGGGTATAAGATATTGTGGATGGCTTTGTTGAGCGGTTTTTTAGGCGCTCTTGTCTCATTTATCGGAGGCAAGGTGTACATGGTGACGGGCAAGACCGGATTTCAGGTTATCAGGGATTATTCTCACCCCTGGTTCGCATACCCGCTTTTCGCCTGGATGTTTTTCGCCGGCTGCTTTGTCATCACCGTTGAGGGCAAGCTGCTGGGCCATACCACAGCCCTGATGGCGCCCAACCTGGGAGGTCTCAACGATATTCTGATCGTGCCGCTTCTTGTGCTGGCTGCCGCAATTATTTTTTCCTTCGGGTTCAGGAAAGTCGTTTTTTTGTGCTCCCTGATGACCGCCGGCATGGCGCTCTTGTTTTTAATCAACTTCTTTTTCATCGATTTCAGCATAACGGAGGCGGTCAAAGGGTTGGCGCCGACGGTTCCGTTTGACAAAACCGGCCTTTTGGCTTTCGGCGGCATCATGGGAGGTTCGGCCAGCGGAGTCGTGGCTGCAGGGTACTCTTATCTGGTCAAAAACAAAGGCTGGGATAATGTGGAGTACATCCCGAGGATGAAACTGGACCAAATCCTGTTTTACGGAATACTGTTCGGCATATTCAGCGTAGGCATTTACATAACCGGAGCCGCGGTTTTGCATCCCCAGGGCATAGAGGTGAATTCGGCCATCGACGCAGCCAAAGGGCTGGAACCGTTGGTGGGCGCCTTTTCAAAATGGGTGTTTCTAGTGGGCCTGTTCGGAGCGGTGTTCACCACCTTAGGCGCCCTGGCCACCATCATGTGCTATATGCTGGCGGACATGGTGGGGATCAAGCCGGACCTGAACAACGTCAAATTCAAAATTCTCCTTTTTTGCACCATCATGCTCGGCGTGCTGGGTCCGTTCTTAAGCGGCTTGCCCGCCATGAAATATATGGTTTTCGCCATGGTGATCTTTTTGCTGGCTGGTCCGGCAGTGCTTTTGATCTACTTGATTGTAGGCAACAAAAAAAGCATTATGGGAGAGCATATCAACTCTCCCTTATTGAATACTGGCTTGATTATTGCCTTCATTCTTAACTGTGTAGGCTCTGTAGCCTCGGTAATGCAATAACATTTCAGCCCGGTTTTCGAGCCGAAAGGAATGGACCCATGGCCTTTACAGTCAAAGATATATTAAGCATCCAGGTGGCTCCTGCGTTGGGTTGCACAGAGCCCGCCGCCGTGGCATTGTGCGCCGCTGCAGCAGCTTCCCTCCTGCCTGAAAAAGCGTCCATCGAGGCTTTGGAAGTGCGGGTGGACCCCAACATTTTTAAAAACGGGTTGGCGGTCCTCATCCCTGGCACGGAGGGCCTGAGCGGTTTGGATATGGCCGCCGCCCTGGGCGCCATAGGGGGAAATCCGGCCAAAAGCCTGGAAGTCCTGGGCGAGGTCGGCCCGGAGCACGTCAAGCAAGCCCAGGTCCTGATCAAGGACGGCAAGGTCCGGCTGAATCTGTTAGCCGACCACAAAGGTTTATTCATCAAGGTTATTGTCATGGCGGGGGAAAGCAGGGCCGAGGCTGTGGTCGAATCCATGCACGACAACATTACCCGAATGGCGCTGGACGGTGTTCCTGTGGAGAATTCCCCTTTAATAGCCCCGAAGGAATCCAGTAAAAACGCCAGGGCCGCCGAATTGGAGTCGTGGCTGAAAGGTCTCGGCCTCAAGCACTTAATGGATTTGCTGGATGACCTGGATGATGAAGATCTGGCCTTTCTGGAAGAAGGCCTGGACGCCAATATGAAGCTGGCCGACTACGGGTTGAAACACGGCCCTGGCCTGGGCGTGGGCAAAACCCTGGATCGCCTGGTGAGGCAGCGCCTCATTGCCCGGGATATGATTCTGGACGCCCGCATACTGACCTCGGCTGCGGCGGACGCCCGCATGGCGGGAGTCAACCTGCCGGCCATGTCGTCCGCCGGCAGCGGCAACCATGGACTGACAGCCATCCTGCCCATCAAGGCGGTCCACAAATACCTGGAGAGCGATCACGAATCCATGCTGCGCGCCATTGGCCTGAGCCACATCGTCACAGCCTTTGTAAAAGCCTTTACCGGCCGCCTGTCCGCCGTGTGCGGCTGCTCCGTGGCTGCGGGGGCGGGCGCAACAGCCGGCGTCACCTACCTTATGGGCGGCAACGCCAATCACATTGCGGACGCCATTAAAAACCTGATGGAGGACCTGGCCGGAATCATTTGCGACGGCGCAAAAAGCGGTTGCGCCTTCAAACTGTCCACAGCAGCCGGGACGGCGGTTCAGGCGGCGCTTTTCGCCCTGCAAGGGGTGAAAGTCATGGAGACGGACGGCATCATAGGCGCCTCGTTGGAAAAAACCACCCAAAACCTGGGCGCTCTAAGCACGGAAGGCATGATTGAAACGGACCGCACCATCCTGAAAATAATGCTGGAAAAGCAGTTTTCACCTGATTAGTCGTAGTCGCGAGGTCCCCTCGCATGGTAGTTTGCGAGGTCTCCTCGCCAAGTAGTCCCGAGGTCTCCTCGCCAAGTAGTCCCGAGGTCCCCTCGCACAGAGGGGCAACAGAAGGCTGTAGTTGCGAGGTCTCCTCGCAGAAGGTAGTCGCGAGGTCTCCTCGCCCATGCAGGGCCTAATGATCAAAAAACAACGCGGAAACCGCGCAACTACCCATTGTGCAAGGCGTCGTGCACCCCTTTCGCCAGATTTCGATAAGCAAAGGGCTTTTGGACAAAATGCGTGGTTTCATCCAGAACTCCGTGCTGTTCAATGACGCTGGCTGTGTACCCGGACATAAAAAGCACCTTGCAATCCGGGCGAATCTTATGAACGGCTTCAGCAAGGTCCTTCCCGTTCATCCCCGGCATGATGACGTCGGTGAGCAGCAAGTCTATTGCGCTTTCATGCTGCTCGGCGAGGCGAAGCCCGTCTTCGGGATTGCTTGCGGCCATGACCTTATATCCCAGCCTGGAAAGCATTCTTTCCCCCATTTTCATGATTGATTCTTCGTCTTCAACCAGCAAAATGGTTTCCCCGTTTCCATGCCGGACTTCCTGGGCTTCCTTGGTCTCCCTCCCTTTTTCCGGGCTTTCGCATTTGGGCAGATAGACCTTAAAAACGGAACCCCAATCTTTTTTGCTGTCTACGATTATGACTCCGTTATTCTGCTTAACAATTCCGTAAATGGTGGCCAACCCCAACCCCGTCCCCTTGCCCAGTTCCTTGGTGGTGTAAAAGGGCTCGAAAAGGCGTTTAAGCGTTTCGTCATCCATGCCCTGGCCATTGTCCTGGACTGAAATCAGGCAATACTCTCCCGGCGTGAAGTCGCGGTGCATCGCGCAAAACCTGGATGTGGCGATGGCTTGCTCCGTTTGGATGATGATCTTGCCGCCTCCTTCTATGGCCTGTCCGGCATTGACGCAAAGGTTCGCCAAAATCTGATCCAGTTGCGAGGGATCGATTTTCACTTTCCCCAGGTCCAGGCCAGGCCGCCATTCCAGTTCTATGTCCTCCCCGATGAGCCTTCGCAGCATTTTCAGCATATTGGTTATGGAGTCGTTCAAATCAAGAATTTTTGGAGCAACGGCCTGTTTTCTGGCAAAGGCCAGCAATTGGCGCGTCAGGTCCGCGGACCGCAGGGCCGCGGTATGAATTTCCTTTAAATCGAAATAGATGTCGTGGTTTTCATCCATGCGGTCCAGCGCCATTTCTGCAAAGCCCAGTATGACGCTCAGCATGTTGTTGAAATCATGGGCCACTCCGCCTGCAAGCCTTCCCACGGACTCCATTTTCTGGGACTGATAAATCTGCTCTTTAAGCTCCGCCTTCTCCTGCTCAGTTTTCCGCTGTTCCGTGACGTCGTGAAAAGTAACGCATACGGCGATATTTTTGCCCTCGTTATCGAATATTGGCGACGCACTGGCCTCCACCATAATTTCCTTTCCGTCCGCGTGCCTGAACAAATACTCCTCGCCGCTCACCACATCCCCCCGAAAAGCCCTTGGGCTTGGCATTTGGTCCAGGGGGATTTCCGTGCGTCCATCTATGGTAAAAAATCGCGCGTCAAGCGATTCCGAAACTTTAGAGTCAATGTCGTCCCGCCCCTGTAACGACTCTCCTACGATCCTGGCCGACTCGTCGTTTTCTATGACGACACTGATAAGATTGTCCTTTTCTTCCAGAATCTGCACTGCGAACGGCGCTTGTTTGATAACCGCTGTAAGCAAGGTATTGGTTTTCCATATTTCCTGCTGAGCCTTTTTTTGTTCAGTTATATCGTCTACAAACGCCAGGAAACGGTCTCCACTTAAGCGAACGGCGCAAATGCTTATATTTCTGATTTCTCCATCTTTACGCTTGATTATTGATTCCCCGTTAAAAACGCCCTGAGAAAGAAGTGCGTTATAGTTTTGGTTGGGGTCCTTGTTTTCTTCCTTAACAACCAGGTCAGGAACCTTTCGCTTAAGGAGCTCTTCTTTGGAATAGCCGGTTATCCGCTCAGCAGCCGGATTGGCGTCCATGTACCTCCACTCCCTATCGGCCGTAAAAATTCCGTAAGGCGCATTTTCCACATAGCTGCGCCATTTGATTTCACTGGCTTTCAATTCTTCTTCGGCGTGTTTTCTTTCAACCAGCATCAGGTTGATTTGCCGGGCGATGTCCTGGAATTCCGAGAAGTGCAGATCGTCAGTGTCTATACTTATGGACTCCCTGGCCGCTTGCTGGAAAAAAAGGGTCAAAGATTGGACGGATGCCTGAATATTGCCGGAAACAATGCGTGACGCTGCAAAGACGATGGCCAAGAGAATAAACAGAACGATGAGGCTTCGCAGTATTTTTTTCTCCAAATCTTTGAACAGCGCCTTTTCGTTGGCTTTTATGGCGGGCTCAATACTATCCAGATAAACGCCCGCACCAATGACCCATTCCCATTGAGGAACGGCCAGGACATAGGATATTTTGGGAGAAGGAGTGTCAGAGCCGGGTTTACGCCAAGAATATCGAACAAAGCCGCCCCCTGGCTTTTTTGCCTCTTTTTGCTGCTCCTGGATGATTTTTACGCCATTGGGGTCCGTCAAGTCCTGGATGCTGCCGGCCCCAATGGTGATCTCTCCGGCAGAGAAAAGAGAGCCGCCGTCAAAAGTGCTCCCGAAAAAATACCCGGCAGGCTCAAATCGAAGATCCTTTATTCGGTTTAAAACCTCGCTTTGAACCATGTGGGTGTAATCGTCCAGGTACTCGCCCGTGCCTATCACCCATCCAAGGGGCTCAAATAGCTTTACATAGGCGATTTTGGGAAAACTGCCCTGCTTTTCGCCCGGCTTGGTCCAGTAGTAGGTGTAAAATCCCTCGCCCTTTTCGCGGCATAGGGCGAGCATGTCTTTAACCACATATTTGCCGTCGTCGGAAACCATGGAAAGCATGTTTGAGCCTTCCAGTTCAGGACGGTCCGCAAACAATTCCTCAACACCGTCCAGGTTGAACGCAAAATAGTATCCACGGCCCTGGTTGAAGCGGATGGGCCTTAAAGCCTCCTTGATCATTTTTTGCACTTTTTCCGTAGGCTCGGAGGCTGCGTACTCGTTGTACAGACCGGAGGCTATATGATGCGCATCATTGACGTGACTTTGCAGGGAGTCTTTCAGCCGTTTTTCCGTCAGGTTTCCGTTGTAATCGATGTAATCCCTGACCTCACTAACCTTGGAGCTCAGCAGATCCTTTTGCTGATCCATGAATTCCTGACGCATGATCACGGATTGGTCTTTAAAGGATGTGTAATCGCTATAAACCAGGACCAGTGTCCAACTGACAAGGGAAGCCAGTGCAATGGCCGCCATGTAACGCAAAAAAAGATTTCTCAGGCTGTTTGGATCTCTTGGCGCCATAGGTTCTCCGTATGAATATAGATTTGTTGCGGGCCGTCCTCTGCCCTCACGCTGCGGCGCCGTTCCCTGCCCGCCGTATATGCCGGAATGATATTGGATTTTTGAGGAAACCAACGCAATCGAGTAGCGGCAAATAGATGCAGAGATTAAACCATAATTCATACCGGCAGGCCAAGTTTTGTTTGGCCCTGTGGGAGTCCCCGGAATCCGCTCGCATGGCGAGGAGACCTCGCACCCACAAGGCGAGGAGACCTCGCACCTACAAGGCGAGGAGACCTCGCAACTACAAGGCGAGGAGACCTCCCAACTACAAGGCGAGGAGACCTCCCAACTACAAGGCGAGGAGACCTCGCAGCTACAAGGCGAGGAGACCTCGCAGCTACAGTATATGGAGGCGTTTCCGTTATGCGAGGAGATCCGGCAAATACGCACGCTATAACCGGATTCGCGCCAGGCATCCCAACGGACATGTAGTCGCGCGGTTTCCGCGCTGGATAGTCAGGCGGTTTTCGTGCTGGGTAGTCGTGCGGTTTCCGCGCAGGGTAGTCGCGCGGTTTCCGCGCTGACTGTTCCCGTCGCCGCCGCATGCAACGAATCTGCATGGTAACATGGCGAGGAGACCTCGCAGCTGCGGGGCGAGGGAATCTAATTGCCGCAATACCGTTTGGCGCAGCCTTAAAGAACCTGGGCCCAATGGTCGATAGACTTAAAATGTCATGATTTTCATGCGGCTTATGGCGTTCCATGGCGACCTGCTTCTTGACCTTTGGGTATTGGGTTGTTATCTTTAGCAATCAAAGGCGGAGAGATTAAGAGGGGCTTGCGCCCCTTTTATATATGGAACGAGTGGAGTATGATGACGATACGTTTTTTGCAATCGCCAACCAAAGAGGAAGTAGCCCGCATTGTCGAGCTTTATAAAGCCCAGGGCTGGTGGGAGGAAGGGAAGGAAGGCCCGGATTTGGTCGTTCGCATTATCCAGGGAAGCCACTATTTTGCGGCGGCTGAAGTGGAAGGGAGGATCGTCGGCATTGGAAGAGCGATCAGCGACCGCGCCAGCGACGCCTATGTGCAGGACGTGCTGGTGGATCCTGATTTCCGGAAGCAGGGCATCGGCCGTTTAATCGTGCAGGAGTTGACTGAAAAGGTGCACGGCGACGGTCTGCGCTGGATCGGCGTGGTAGCGGAAAAGGGCTCTGCTCCTTTTTACACCCCTCTGGGATTTGAAGAAATGCCCGGGGCCACCCCCATGTTAAAAACCAGGAAGTAGATTATTTCATGAATTTTCAGCCGGTAAGACCTAAAGACTACCAACGGGTTCAACCCTTTTTCAAGAACATGCAGCACGAATTGTGCGCCTATTCGCTGGACTCCATGATGGTTTGGCACAACGAAGGCTATTCCCCCTATTGGGACGTCCATGACGACGCCTTGGTTGTGTGCGTCCGGTTTGCAGACAAAAGAAAAAATCCCTACATGATTCTGCCTATTGCTCCGGGCAGGGAGTTCACGCCTGAGGATTTGGCGAAACTCGCCGACAAAACCGGAATCGGGAAATTTCACTTCGCGCCCAAGGACTATATTGCCAAATACGGCCGGGAGCGCTTATCCTCCTTGTTTTCCGTACGCTCCCATGTGGAATACCATGACTACATTTACGCAACCGAAGACCTGGCGACCCTGAAGGGCTCCAAATATTCCAAAAAGCGGAATCTCATCAACCAGTTCAAAAAAAATTACATCAATCAGGGCAAGGTGGAGATTCAGGATTTGCAGGAGGAGCACACCGCCGAATGCCATGATTTTTTGGATGAATGGTGCCGGCAAAGGGATTGCGGCAGAGACATTGAAGATGATCTGGCCTGTGAAAAAAGGGCCGTACAGAACGCCTTGCGCTACTGGACCCAGTTGCGTTTTAAGGGGACGGTGGTTCGTCTGGACGGCGAGGTCCGGGCCTTTGCCATTGGCTCGCATTTGACTTCCAGCATGGGCAACCTGAACTTTGAAAAGGCCGACGCAGAAGTCAAAGGCCTGTATCAGTATCTGGACAGAGAAAGCGCGGCGCGTCTCTTTGACGGCTATGAGTTTATTAACAAGGAAAGCGATATGAATTTGCCGGGGTTGGCCCATGCCAAGCAATCTTACTACCCTGTTAGAATGGCCCATTCCTACAAGCTCATCCTTCGTTAAGGGGACGCTGCATGAGCTCGCATAACAAGCAGGACGGCGATATTCGCAGACGTATGCTTTTTTCCTTGGGAATGGCCCTGCTTGTCATGCTCGCCCTATCCGCTTACACCCTGAAATGGGTGGGCGACCGCTATACCCAACGCCTTTTGGTCACCGAGTTGCAAGCGGCCACGCGTATATACGAAAAGGAAACCGCCCTGGAAAGCGCCACGCTTTCCAGGCTGGCTATCTTTTTGTCCAGGGACGAACGCATTTTTGACGCCTGGATAGACAACTCTCAGGCCTTGCTTCAAAAACAAGCCCAACCTCTTTTTAACAGCCTCAATGAACAAAACAGGGTGGATCGCCTTGCTTTTTGGACCGCTTACGGCCGATGCCTGGTCAGCCTGGATAATCCGGACGGCTGTAAGAGCGCAATGCCGGGCAAGACCATGGAGACGGCTGTTCACTCCGGGGTTCCGCACACAGGCTTTGACCTGGATCCTTCCGGGAAGCTGTATCTTGTCCGGGTATTGCCGGTTTATTTTGAAGGGGAAAAAAACCTGCTGGGCTACCTGGAGATAGGGAAGGACGTCCAATACGTTGTGGAGGAGTGCTCCCGGGTTTTGGGGCATCGCATGTTCGTTCTTCTTAACAAGGAATATTTGGACCAAAAAGCCTGGGAAAACGCCTATACGCCCCATGAAAATCCAGGCGCCTGGCTCAACAATGATTTTTTTGCGCCTGAAAAGCCTTCTTCCGCCGAATTCTTAAAAAGCCTGCACAAATTGTTGAAGGAGGACGGCATTCGGCAAAGCGGCCGGGTCTCGTTCATTGAAATCGATGACAAGGTGTATCTGCCGGCCTCCTTTCCATTGATTGCGGATGATAAAAATCTCATGGGGCTGGCGGTCATGCTTTTGGACGTGTCTTATAAGGCAGCCGCTTTCAAAACCGCCCGGGTCGTTCTCCTTATATTGTGCGGCGCCATTGCACTGGGCCTGTTTTTGTATTTCTTTGTGGATCTGAACAAGGTCCGCGCCAACATCATCAAAAGCCGGAAGGACCTGGAGGCCGAGCTTGCCAAACGCAAAGAGGCGGAGGAGAAATACCGAACGATTTTCGACAATATCCAGGACGTCTATTTTGAGACTTCCCTGGACGGCGCAATCCTGGAAATAAGCCCTTCTATCAGCCGGGTATCGGAATACGGCAGGACCGACGTCCTGGGACGGGCTGTGGGCGACTTTCGAATGAGTGAAGAGGCCAGGGCTGATTTTCTGCGCCGCATTATCACTCAGGGCGAAGTGCGCGATTTTGAAGTCAGGCTCCAAAACAGGAATGGCGCCTTTAAGGACTTCTCCCTCAACTCCCGGCTTGTTCTAAAAGAAAACGGCGCGCCTGATAAAATCGTAGGCGTTATGCGGGACGTCACCGAGCGCCGGCAGGCCCAGCAGGAGCTGCTGGCTGCCAAGGAGCGCTTGGAAGAGGCCAACGCGCAACTGGAGGCCTCCATAAAACAGGCCGAGCAACTGGCCAACGAAGCCTTTGTGGCCAATAACGCCAAAAGCCAGTTTTTAGCCAACATGAGCCATGAAATCCGAACGCCCATGAACGGCATTATCGGAATGGCCGCCCTTCTTTTGGACACGCCCCTGGACGGCCAGCAAACCGTCTTTGTGCAAACCGTGAGAAAAAGCGCCCACGCCCTGGTCACCATTATCAACGACATCCTGGATTTTTCCAAGGTGGAGGCCGGAAAGCTGGAATTGGAGGAAGCGCCTTTCAGCCTTCAAGCCGAGTTGGAGGCCATGGGCGACGTCCTGGCGGTCAAGGCCCATGAAAAGGGTTTGGAATACGCGTGCATCATGCACCCGGACGTCCCGGACGCGCTTATAGGAGATTCCATCCGCCTGAGACAGGTTCTCGTCAACATCGTCGGCAATGCAGTCAAGTTCACGGACGCCGGGGAGGTGTCGCTGGAAATTTCCATGTCGGCAATGGATGACGCCCGGTGCACCCTTTTGTTTTCCATCAAAGATACGGGCGCCGGGCTGCCCGAGGATAAAATTGAAACCGTATTCGAGGCTTTCGCCCAGGCGGATTCGTCGGTCACCAGAAAGTTCGGCGGCACCGGACTGGGCCTGGCCATATCCCAAAGCCTGGTCCGCCTGATGGGCGGGGAGATCATCGCAGAAAACCGCGAGGCCAGGGGGGCGCATTTTCGTTTTACCGCTTCGTTTGCGCTGCAGGAGCAGGGCGCCGAACACGAATCGTCCGCCATCGACCCATGTCTCGCCGATAAAAAGATTTTGATCGTGGATGACTGCCCGGCGACTCGCACTTCCATCAGTCTCATTTTGCAGCAGTGGGGCTGCCTGTGCCGGGAGGCTTCCGGAGGCCGTTCCGCCCTTGAACAGCTCCAAAGAGCCGTGGATAAGCACGCGCCCTTTAACGCAGTGCTGGTGGATCAGGCCATGCCCGACATGGACGGGTCGACCCTGATCCAAAGCATCAAGGAGAATCCCGCGTACGAAGGGGCGAGGCTGGCCCTCATGACGCCCCTGGGCGCTCCCGGCCTCAAGACTGCCAAGTCCAATCAGGACGCTGCAGCAGTATTAACCAAGCCGGTCCGGAAGAAGCAGCTTTACAACCTGTTGTTGGATCTTTTCGGCAATGCGCCGGAAACCTGTGCAGCGGCCCCGGAGCAGGAAACAAAATCGGCGCAGGCCGCTTCCGAATTCACAGTCCTTCTGGTGGAGGACAACCAGGTCAACCAAATGGTCGCCAAAGGCATTTTAAGGAAATTGGGATACAAAACCCTGGTTGTGGAAAACGGACAAGAGGCCTTGGAGTTTTTGGCCGAAAAGCAGGTGGACATTATCCTCATGGACATCCAAATGCCCGTCATGGACGGCCTGGAAGCCACGCGGAGAATCCGGGACGGCCGCCATAAAGTGCTGGATCCCGGCGCGCCTATCATAGCCATGACAGCCAGGGCCATGAAAGGGGATCGGGAAAAATGCCTGGACGCGGGCATGGACGACTACATAACAAAGCCCATCGACCCCGCCGCCCTTGCTGCGGTTATGGCCAGCCGGCTTGGCGGCGCGTCCGCCCCGCTTATCCGGAAGCCTGAAAAACCTCAAAGCGTTTTTGATCGTCCGGGGCTGGAGGACAGGCTTCAGGGGGATTTGTCCCAGATGGGCGTCATCCTGAATATTTTTGTCAAAGATTCCATGAGACAATTGGAGTTGATCAGAGAGGCCCTGGAAAAGAAGAATCAGGAGGCCCTGAGGGCGGACGCTCATCATTTAAAAGGCGCAGCAGGCAACGTGGGCGCCGTCCGGGTCTATGAGGTTCTGAGGCAAATGGAGGATTTGGCGACCCAAGATGACTGGGCCAGGCAGGGCGATCTGTTTAATCAGTTGGAAAAGGAGTTGACGAATTTCATCCGGCGCGTGAATCCTTTAATAGAAACGTTGTCATAAGCCCAATCCCTTTGATGTCCACCGGTCCCCGCTCCTCCATGACGAATTTTTCCTTCAACAGATCATAGGTGCTGCTAGTTACTTGGATTTCTCCGGGCATGCCGTGGGAAGCCATGCGCGAGGCCGCGTTCACCGAATTTCCCCATAAATCGTACGAAAACTTCGTCTTTCCAATGACTCCGGCCACAACGGCCCCGGAATTTATACCAATCCGCAACTGGAGCGGCTGGCCAATCTCCCTGGCTACCCGGTTGAACTCCCTCATCATATCCAGGGCCATGCGGGCGGCGGATTCAGCATGGTCGGCCCGGAATTGGGGAATCCCGGCCGTGCACATATATGCATCGCCTATGGTCTTAATTTTTTCCATCCCATGACGGCCGGCCAGGTCGTCAAACTGGGAGAATATTCTGTTCAGCAAAGACACTACCTCGTCCGGAGGCATGGTGCGGGAGAGCGCCGTAAACCCCACAATATCCGAAAACAATATGCTTACGTTTTCAAACTCCTCGGTGATGATTCCAGGCCGGCTCCCCAGCTTTTCCGCGATCTCCTCGGGAAGCACATTATGCAGCAGGGTGCGGGTTTTCTCCTCATGCTGTTCATGCTTCTTTCTGGATTGCTCCGAAGCGATTCCATAATAAATGGCCGCCATGGACATGCTGAACAGGCTAAGGTACAAATTGGCGCCTCTTAAAAACTGAGCCGTCTGAATGTAGGTTAGATACGCCGGGGAGGTTCTGGGGGCCAAATGGGTGAGAGCCGCAAATTCCAGGCCGACGATCAGGCCCAGGGCCGCCCCTTGAATTTTGCGCCGGCCCGGATATAACAGAGACATCACCATAAGGGGAACCAGGTAATGGTGAAACCCTGTGTAACCCGAAATATAAACGCTGGCCCAGGCCTGTGCGCACTGGCCGAATATGACAAACAGCATGCCAGCCTTTAAACGCCCGTGAATATTCAAAACCACACCCAGCGCAAAAAGAGCCGCCAAACCGCCGCATGTTCCTGCCAGAGGGAGCATTCCTTGTTGAATCAGGTATATACATAAGGCTGCGTAAAGCAAACACCCTGCACAATACCCATAGGTGGAAAAAAAATAAAACTGCTGAAGCCTGGAGGGCGCGCTCTCCGGCGGTTGTGTGATGAAGGAAAAAAACTTGTTGGGTGTATTGTCTTTCATGTTCCCGGGCTCAAGGGTTGCCTGATCTTAGTTTAAGAAACCGCATATTGCAAGGCGCCTTATCCGGCAAAGGGCGGTGGAAACGGTTTTTTTACACATCGCTATTTCGGGAACCGTCACGGATTTATAGCAGCTATCGGCATTTTTCGCCCGATTTTTTAGCCGGCCGCTTTCCTGGCTCGAAATTAAGAAGTCGCTGTCGCCGCCCGGCGGAATTATGCGCCTGTCCGCTTTATACCCCGGAGTCCGCGGCCCGGAGCAATCCCGCGCCTTGCAAGGAGGCCGCAGGCAAAGAAATGTCTTCTTATAGCATCAGGAAAAAGGTCTGGGCGGGCGTCGCGGATCAGGCGCCCCGGTCTGCTTTCGCAAACCAGGGCGTTCCGTTATTGCGCAAATTGCTTCGGGTTTTCCGGCGTCCCAAAATTATTTTGGATTTTCTTAAAAAGCGCATCCAAACTGGCAGGTGTAGCCTTTGGTCTGGTAAGAATCTTCGGTGTCGGTCATCCGATACCATGTGGATTGATACAAGGCCTTCACAAAATAGGAGCTAAAATCCCATCTCAGGCCGACGCCCGCTGTGGTCGTAAGGATGTAATCCCGAATTTTCAGGTTGGTGCGGCCCCACTGGCCATGGATGTAGCGGGTGCCGACCCCGCCCATAATCATGGGGGTAAGGTGCAGGTCGGTGCCCGGAAAATTTTGGGAAAAAAGATATCCTTCCGCATTTAAGGAGACGGTCCAATGGTGGGATGTGCAGTATATCTCTCTAAACGACTCGGCGGAATTAATCGTGAAGGTGTCCGCCTTTCCGCCGCGGTTGATCAGATCCACGTAATTATAAAAAAAGGTCCCGTTGATGTTCAGATAGTCGGTGACTGTCTTGCCCACGCCAAACCCGCCGCCGTAGCTGGCTTCGGCTTCCTGCTCCACCGTGCCGTAAGCTCTGAGTTCGTCATAGGCCGGGACGTACGTGCGAACCGTGTCTTCGCCATTGTATTGGAGCACGGCAAAATACTCCCACTTGTCCAGACGGCTGAATTTTTCCGCGGCCGCGGCGGAGCCGGCCCACAGGCCCAACAACAAGGCGATGATTAATGCACTGAATGTAAAACGGATTCCCCCCCTGATCTTCATGCCGTTCCCTCCCGGCCGAGCGGATTTGGGGCATGCGTTGACAGCCTGCCCCAGCCTCCCCGGCTATGTATTTGGAATAATACTGCGTGTCTTTGAAGTATTCGGATAGACAACCCCAAGGCCTTAATTTTACGAACTATTAAACATATATCAACGGCGCGGGCGTATTTCAAGCGCTTTTACGCCGCTGACCTCACAGAAAGTGGATTTAGCGGGATTTAAAGGGATGTGAACTTGGACCCGAGTTCATTCCGCATCTTTGCAGCCCGCCTCCGAAGTCCTATGAGGATATAACTTGCTAAAAAAGCGTATCATCCTTTCAATTCTCCTAAAAAAATGCTATGGTGCGTCCACGATTGACAAAAGGCCGAACGTCGTCAGGGCTCCCGCTTCAGGGGTATCGCTTCCGTAAATCAAAATTTATGAATATTCTCGGAATTTCCGCATTTTATCACGATAGCGCAGCCTGTCTGCTCATGGACGGCGGGATTATCGCCGCAGCCCAGGAGGAGCGCTTTTCCAGGATAAAGCACGATCCCGGCTTTCCGGAAAAAGCCGTGGAATTCTGCCTGAAAAAAGGCGGAATAAAAGCCCGGGACCTTACCTACGTCGTCTTTTACGACAAGCCTTTCCTGACCTTCGACCGCCTGCTTTTGACCGCCTTGGCGACCGCGCCTTTCGGTCTTATTCCCTGGCTGAAAGCCATGCCCAAATGGCTTGGCCGAAACCTGCACACGCCCCGGGTCATCAAAAAGAAACTAGGCTGCACATGCCCGGTGCTTTTCACAGAGCACCACGAAGCCCATGCCGCAGCCGCCTTTTATCCCTCTCCCTTTGAAAGCGCCGCCATTCTGACCATGGACGGAGTGGGGGAGTGGGCTACGGCAAGCTACGGCTCGGGCCAGGGCCGCGAAATCCGCTTGTTCCAGGAAATGCACTTTCCCCATTCCCTGGGGCTGCTGTATTCCGCGTTCACAGCATTTTGCGGGTTCAAGGTCAATTCCGGCGAGTACAAGCTCATGGGCCTGGCCCCCTACGGAGAGCCCAAGTACAAAGACCTGATTCTCTCCGAACTCGTGGATTTGAAGGAAGACGGCTCCCTGCACCTGAACATGGCCTGTTTCGACTATCTTTCCGCCATGCGCATGACCGGCAAGAAATTCTCCCAATTATTTGACGGCCTGCCCCGCAAGCCCGAAACCGAAATCACCCGCAGGGAAATGGACATAGCCGCCAGCATTCAGGCCGTTCTGGAGGAAGCCGCCCTCAAAATGGCCGCTTACGTCCACAAGGAAACAGGCGAGAAAAACCTGTGCCTGGCCGGAGGAGTTGCGCTTAATTGCGTGGCAAACGCCAAAATATTGCAGCAGGGATTGTTTAAAAACATCTGGGTTCAGCCTGCAGCAGGCGACGCAGGCTCTGCCTTGGGCGCCGCCCTGGCGGTCTGGCATCGGGTTTGTGAAGAGGGCAGGGCCGAAAGCGCCTGGCAAGGGCCGTATCTTGGGCCGTCCTTCTCCAACAAGGAGGTTCGGGCCTTTTTGGATAAAAACCAATATCCCTTTCATCGCTGCGATAACATGGAGCGGGCCTGGGTCACGGCCCAGCATGTCGCCCAGGGCAAGATTGTGGGATACATGGTCGGCCCCATGGAGTTCGGCCCCCGGGCTCTGGGCGCCCGGAGCATCCTGGGAGACCCGCGGGATCCCCAAACCCAGCAGGTCATGAACAAAAAAATCAAGTTCCGGGAGTCGTTCCGGCCTTTCGCCCCGGCCATCCTGGAGGAAAAAGCCGCCGAATATTTCGACCTGGACCGGCCCAGCCCCTACATGCTTTTTACGGCGCCGCTCCGTGAGGACAAGCGCCTTCCCATGGCCCCGGGACTCTCCTCCCAGTCCATGATAGAGCGGCTCAAACAGCCCCGAAGCGGCATACCCGCCGTGACCCACCTGGACTACTCCGCCAGGGTCCAGACCGTCTCTCGAAAAGACAAGCCGGATTTTTACGATGTAATCAAGGAATTTGAAAACCACACAGGCTGCCCGGTCATCGTCAATACCAGCTTCAACGTCCGGGGGGAGCCCATCGTGTGCACGCCCAGGCAGGCCTACAATTGCTTCATGAAAACCGGCATGGACGTGCTGGTCATGGAAAACAATATTCTGTACAAGGAGGAGCAGCCTCCGTACCAGGGAGGCCGCAAGGGAGCCTATGCCAAGCCGGATTAAACCGCGACAAATGAACGGGATCGCCGCGCTGATTATAAGCTGCCTGGGGCTGGGGGCGGTGCTGGCTTTGGATTCCTTTAAGTCGGCCGGCGGCCTGGCGGTTTTGGGCGTTTTTTCCCTGGGGTTGATTTTAGGCGAAAAAGCCTCTCCCCCCAAAGAGGTCCGCAAGTTCGGATTGATCGCCCTGCCTCTGTTCGCCTGCCTGTGCGGCCTGGCGTTCTGGCGGCATCGGGATTTTTTGGCCGGTTTTTTCGGCGTGTTCGCCCTGGCCGGCTTTTCGTGCGCAGCCGCTCCCAAGGCCTCGGCCTTGCTCCACGCCTCCTGGACCGGTGCGGCCAAGGGATTCAGCGCCTTTATCAACGCCTTTTTTCTCGCCCTGGCCTGGTTTTTGGTCATTACGCCCATCGCCTTGTTGAAAAGGCTGGTTTCCGGCAGCCCCTTCCCCCTGCGCCCGGACAAAAACGCCCAAACCTACTGGATTGACCGCAAAGAACCCGCCCAACCCCGGGAACGATACCCCAAGCGTTATTGATCAAATTTTTCCTTGAAAAAAGTTTCCACTTAGCAGAGCGCAACCGGCTTTTCCAATTGACAATATTTCCAGCCGGGAGTATCCGGCTCTTCTCTCCTTTGAGGAGATGGGTTCGGCATGGGAGAAATGCGCCGTTTTTCCTCAACTCAGGCCTTTCCGGTAACGGGGATCCGGAGTCATTGTGGACTGTTGGCGCCGATAGGTTTTTTTGGGGTGTGGGTATGCGCTTTTTGCCCGTATTGATGCTTGTGATGTCCAACGTGTTCATGACCTACGCCTGGTACGGCCATTTAAAGGACTTTCGGGCCAGGCCTCTTTTGCTCGTGATCCTGATCAGTTGGGGCGTAGCCTTCTTTGAATACTGCCTTCAGGTTCCAGCCAACCGTCTGGGCGCGGGATATTTCTCCCTTCCCCAGCTAAAAGTGATCCAGGAAATCCTTGCAATGGGCGTTTTCGCCTTGTTTTGCATTTTTTACATGCGCGAAAAACTCACCTGGGATTTTCTTTGGGCCAGCCTCTGCCTGGCAGGCGCCGCTTTCTTCATGTTTCGCAATATAGGATGATTTCACAGAATTTATGGCGGCGCCCTCCTTATTGCTTAAAAAAATTCCCCTCCGAATACGCGGACATATAGGCAATAATTTTTAAAATTTCCCGCCTTAGGTCCTGAAAGGTTTGTTTGGCGCCTTCCACATCGCCTTTTCTCGCCTGGGTTTCCAGGTTCAGGGCCAGGCTGTGGGCGTTAGGAACGGCAAAGTTGCCCAAAACGCCCTTTAAGGCGTGGACGGTTTTGTCAAGTTCCCCCTCCTCGTCCTGGATAAGTAAATACTTGATTTTATTAATTATTCTTCCTGAATCTTTAATGAAATAATCAAAGCATTCTTTAAGCAGGGCTTCGTCGTTTTCAAAATTCTTCAGGGTTTGAGTTACGTCCAAGGGCTCTGCATGGTCCAGTTCCCCGATGGGGGAAGGTGCGGCGTCCTCCGGCGCCTCACAACTTCGCTTCGTCGCTTTTTCCATGACGCGCGTCAAAGCGTCCTTTTTCACAGGCTTGGTTACGTAGTCGTCCATGCCAGCGGACAAAAAGCGCTCCTTGTCCCCTTCCATGGCGTGGGCGGTGAAGGCGATGATGGGGATTCGAGGCCGGTTTTCTTCGCTTTCCAGCTTTCGGATGGCCGCCGTGGCCTCCAAGCCGTCCATCACAGGCATTTGAACGTCCATGAACACGATGTCGAACTCGCCGTTTTTAAAGGCCTCCAAGCCTTGCTGTCCGTTGTCGGCCACCACCACCCCATGGCCCATGTTTTGTATGATTTTTACAGCCACCTTTTGGTTGACCATTTGGTCCTCCACCAAAAGAACGCGCAGCTTGCTGTTTTCCATCAGGGTGTGGCGGGTTACCATTTTGCGGCTTTCCCCGGCCTGGGCTTTGTCTTCCTTGGCCAGGACCGCCAAAAGCATATCCTTAAGCTGGGAATGCCGGAACGGCTTGGTCAGATATCCGGCAAAGCCTATCCCCCTCAGCTTGCCTCCTTCGCCCAGCATGCCGGGCGGCGCCGCCAGGATTAACTGGTTATGGTTTAAAGACGGATCGTGCAGGATAATGTTTCCTAGTTCAATGCCTTCCATGTCCGCCAGGGAGTAGTCGATGATCAGGCAATCGAATTCCCGTCCCTGCCCCGCTGCCTGGCGCAGCAGTTCCAGACATTGTTTCCCCGAGGCGGCGTGCTCCACCTGGCAGCGCCACATGCGGAACATCTCCGTCAATGCCATCCGGTTGATGTGCCTGGCGTCGGCCAGCAGGATTCTTTTGCCTTGCAAACTTACAGGGGCTGGAGGCGCAACATCCATGTGCCGCGGCCTTTCCATTTTCACCGTAAACCAGAACAAGGAGCCTTCCCCTTCTTTGCTTTCCGCACCGATTTTGCCGCCCATCAACCGGCAAAGCTGCTTGGATATTGTCAGGCCCAGGCCGGTGCCTCCATAACGCCTTGTGGTGGATGGGTCCGCCTGGGTAAAGGACTCGTACAGGCTGGAAAGCCGGCTTTGGGGCACGCCGATGCCCGTGTCGATGATTTCAAAGCGAAGCGTCGCCCCGCCCCGGTCTTCTTCATCGACTAAGGCCCGGACGATGACCTCCCCTTTAGACGTAAATTTTATGGCGTTGCCCGTCAGGTTCATAAGCACCTGGCGCAGGCGCCCCGGATCGCCCACCACTTTGGACGGGACTTTATGGCTGATCAGGCTGGTGATTTGCAGGCCCTTTTGCTCGGCCGTCTTGGCCATCAGCGCGGTAACGTCCTCCACGGTGCTTCGCGGATCGAACTCAATGTGCTCCAGGTCCAGCTTGCCGGCCTCGATTTTGGAATAGTCCAAAATATCATTGATAATGCGTAAAAGGCTTTCGGCGCTGGAACTGATGGTTTGCAGCAGGTCCTTTTGCTCGCTGTTCAGAGGCGTGTCTTCCAGCAGGGAAGCCATGCCGATGATGCCGTTCATGGGCGTCCGGATTTCGTGGCTCATATTGGCCAGGAATTCCCCCTTGGCCTTGTTGGCGGCGCGCTCCACGGCCGCATACCTAAGGGCTTGTTCCGAGCGTTTTTTATACGTGATATCCTGAATGGCCAGCACCGTCACTTCCTTGTCGCGGTACTGCATGGCGTTGCTTTTCACTTCCACGGGAAAGCTGGATCCGTCCTTGCGCAGGGCCAGGGTCTCCTTGGGCGGGCCTGCATACATATCCGCCAGGATGTTTAGGTCGGTCCGGCCTTCGCCTGCAAACAGCTTAAGGCAGGAGTCCCCCACAAGATCCTGGAGGGAATAACCGAACATGTCGGATGCAGCCTGGTTGGCCACAAGGCAGACGCCTTCCTCGGCGATGAGAATGGCTTCGTGGGTCGCGTCCGCCAGGTAACGGAACCGTTCTTCGCTTTCCCTGATGGCCTGCTCCATCATGCGCCGGGAGGTAATGTCGCTGCCTATGCTTAGGATTTCAACAAGCTCGCCTTGTTCATCCCGGATGGCCTTGTTGGTCCACATGACCCAGACCCGGTCTCCGTTTTTCTTTTCATTTTCATGTTCGTTGACTCTGAACAGGTCGGGATTCTCAAAAACTTTCTCCACCATGGAAACCATGTCCCGGCCCAGGGAGTCCTCTTTGGGCAAAATGGTTTCCAGCACAGATTTCCCAAGCACCTCCTCCTCGGAATAGCCGAAAAATTTCTGGGCGTATTCGTTGAACAAGGTGATCCGGCCCAGGGAGTCCGTCTTCATGATAATGCTGTTGGCGCTATGCACCAGTTCGCGATACTGTTCCTCGCTTTTTTGCAAGGCCCTCTCCGCCGTTTTTCTGGCGGTGATGTCCGTGGCCGCCAGCAGGCTGCCGCGATATTCCCCTTCGGGAGTGAACAAGGGTTGGGGGGATATAAGAGCGTCAATCACGCCGCCGTCCTTCCGAACCAATCTTAGTTCGAACTGGTCGCCCAAACCCTGTTTTTGCAGCGCCATCTGGCTTTTCCAGACGCCCTTGTTGTTAGGATCAAAAATATCCGAAATGCGGATTTTTTTGATCTCGTCAAAGGTGTATCCGCTTTTTTCCAGCAGCTTGGGATTGGCGTAGGTAAGGTGGCCGTTCACGTCTATGATGGCCAGCCCGTCGTTCATGGTTTCCACAAGCTGGCGGTATCTTTCCTCACTCCGTTTCAACGCCTGCGAAGCGATGACCACGCCGATGGACTCCAAAGCATGGGATAGGATGAGCGTTCCCATTTCCTGGTCCAGTTCGTTAAAAGCGCCTTTTTTCTTGCCCGCCAGAATGGCGACGCCGTGCGTGTCGGCGTTTGAATCCACCAGCGGGAAGGCCAAACCAGGCCCCTGGATGCATGCCCTGGCGCCGCTGCAGTTTTCCAATTCCAAAGGCTCGTTTAAAATAGAGGGGGCTTTGACTTTCATTAAACGGGAGGGACGGGAGGCGGCGTCAAAATTTTTTGCCATACAATCTCTTATCTTTTCGAATCCCCGGATCGCCATGGGTTCCAGCAGATCCCCTTTAGTAAAAAAAAGGACCGCGTCCCGTGCATTGAGATTTTCCGACAAAGCCCGCAGAATCACCGTCGAAAGCCCCTCAAGATCCTGGCATCCGGCAAAGTGCCTGGTGGCGTGCGCCACATGATCCAATCGCCGTCCGTATTCCTTTAGTTTATGGGAGCGCTCTTCAACCAAGGCCTCCAAAGATTTCTGGTAATCCTCGTTTTCCTTTAAAAGGCGGGACCTCTCCACGGCGTTCTTGACTGCATGGGACAGAAAGTCCAGATCTACGATGGGCTTGGTGATGTAATTGCACGCCCCCAGACGCAAGGCGTTTAAAATATTGTTCGTGGAGCTGGCCCCGGAAATAATGACCACTGAAATCAGCGGATACTCCTCCGAAACCTTCGCCAGCACGACCAATCCGTCCATGACCGGCATGCGCAGATCAAGCAAAATGCAGTCCGGCGGATTTTTACTGACCATGACCAAGGCGTCCTGGCCGTTTTCCGCCTCCTGAACCTCGTATCCTTCGTCCTCCAATGCCAGGAGAAGGCTTTTTCGAATTACCAACTCATCGTCTACAACCAGTATTTTTCCAGGGGGCCGCTCCATAGTATCCCTTGTTTTTTGAAGTGCAAACAAATCTCTTGTTACGGAAACCAAACTCGGTTCTAAATCAGTGCAATGTCAGGATGAGGGGTATGCAAAAATCGTTCTAAAAACGAAAAAGAATCGGCGAATAGAGGTAAAAAAACAAGGCTGCACATCAAATGGAGAAAAAAAAGCGCCGTCCCGGGAGAACCGGGGCGGCGCTTTAAATGGTTTGACGTCTTCCCAAATGGGAAGCGAATCAATCCTTAGGAGACCTTTTCCACCAGCACGGCAGCGGTGTTGCCGAAGCCGCCGCACAGGGACGCCAGGCCGTATTTCGCGTCCGGGCAATCGGTCTTGAGCACGTTCAGCAAGGTCACCAGGATGCGAGCGCCGGATTCTCCCAGGGGATGTCCCAGAGCCAGGGCGCCGCCCCACTGGTTGACCTTGTCAAAAGGCGCGTTGTCTTTGTCCAGCTTGAGTTCGCGGATGCAGGCCAAAGCCTGGCTTCCGAAAGCCTCGTTCAATTCCACGGCGCCCATGTCGTCAGGGCCCAGGCCGGTTTTTTCGAAGAGCTTTTTAACAGCCACGATGGGGCCGATGCCCATGACCGTGGGATCGCAGGCTGCAAACACGCCGGCGCTGTATTTATAGGTGTAGGACAGGCCCAGTTCGTCGGCCTTTTTCCTGCTCATCATCAGCAGGGCGCAGGCGCCCTGGGTCAGGGGAGAGGAGGTGGCTGCGGTCACGACTCCGCCCGGTTTGAAGGGGCTTTGCATGGCGGCCATTTTTTCAGGGTCCATTTTGTCGCGAATCCACTGGTCTTTGTCCACCAGGAACTCATTGCCTTCCATGTCATGACCCATGACGGGCACGATTTCGTTGGCGAACTTGCCGGCGTCGCGGGCTTCGCAGGCTTTCTTGTTGGACCAGATAGCCATGTTGTCCATGTCTTCCCTGGCGACGTTGTACTGCTCAGCAACCTTTTCCGCCGTGGCGCCCATGGGAATGTCCATGATGTTGTAACGTTCCATCAGGCGGGGAGGGAAGTCCATGTTGGCGCCCATGCCGACCTTTTCCATGTCTTCCACGCCGGCGGCGATCATGATGTCCGCTTCCCCGCACATGATGGCGCGAGCCGCATGCATGGTGGCCGCCATGCCCGAAGGGCACTGGTTGGTCAGGGTGTTGGTTCCCACGCTTTCGGGGTATCCGCCGGCCAGCCATGCCAGGCGGCCGATATCATTCTGCATGCCGGAGATGTTGGCCGAGCCCACCAGGACTGCGTCCACGTCTTCAGGCTTGACAGCCTTGTTTCTCTCGAACAAAGCGTCATACACTTTGGTCAGCAACTCGTCGGGACGCAGTTTCCTGAACCAGCCTTTTTCAAAATGCGCCCTGCCGTTGGGGGTCCTTAACCCATCGATAAATACTGCTTCTTCCATGCTGCTCCTCCTTGATGTTGTTTTATTTAATGTGCCATATACCCGTTCCCGAAAACCTGGTTTCCCCCCAAACCGGCATCCGAGTATTATGCCCTAGCGAACATCACCCTATTGGCTTTGGGCAAATTCATTGATAGCCTGCTCACGCAATACCTTTTTATTCATCTTCTGGACTTCCGTGAGAGGCATTTCATCCACGATGCGGACAAACTTGGGAACTGCATACTTGGCCACCCGCTCCCGCAAAAACTCCCTCACGCCGTCTTCCGTGAGATCGTTTTCCCTGCCGGGCTTGGGCTGCACATAGACCGCCACGCGCTCGCTGCCTTCCCGCTCAGGGTCCGGGACTCCTATGGTGGCTGCCATTGCAATATCAGGGTGGGAGTATAACAGATCATCCACTTCCCTGGAATAGACCTTGTAACCACTGACAATTATCATGTCCTTGGTACGGTCTACAATATAGAAATATCCGTTTTCGTCAACCTCTACCACGTCGCTGGTCCGGATAAATCCCTCATCATCCATGCCGGCGCCCGGATCAGGCCAGTAACCAAGCATCCTTTGGGGGCCTTTCAGGCACATTTCGCCCCTTTTTCCCTCCAGCATGTCGTCCATGGATAGCTCTTGGCCGGTGCTTACGTCCAGGAATTTCACGATCGTGTCCGGAGCCGGAATGCCCGCCGTGCCTCTTTTTTCCTTGGTTTTGCCTTCCTTGCTCTTTTTGGACGTCGACCGAACGATCAAAGCCAAGCCCCTGCCGGCTATCCTGCCCAAGGCGGCCGGACCCAGCAGCCTTAAGAACCAGTTCGCCGTGGGGGTCACTCCGGGGATTCCCAAAAAGGCGTTGTTCATGCGCACGGGAACGCGGCCGCCCAACACCCGGAGTAAAAAGGAGGTGTTGAGGTGGGTGACCGGGCTCATTTCGCTCAGCCCGTAGCCTTCCATAATTCCGCCGCTGGATTTTTCCTCAAAGGATTTCTGGGTGCTGGGAGGCAAAGGCGCCGAGCCCGACATTCCCAAAATGCCCCGGCCTTTTAATGCGTCGCCGGACATATTCAGAAATTGCGTGGGAACGCCCACCTGAATGATGGGATTGTATTTTGTCATCATTCGGATCATGGATTCCGTGTCCCTGGCGTCGGGGATTAAAATCTGGTTCGCGCCCTGGAGCGTCATGGTGTGCATGACAATATGCCCGTAGGAATGGAACAAAGGCAGTCCCAGCAATACGGTGATGGCCCCTTCCAGCAGCCAGGCCGCCTTGCCCAGCGCGGCCATGCTCTGCATGGCGTTGGCGTAGATGTTCCGGTGAGTCAGCATGCACCCCTTGGGCAGGCCTGTGGTTCCGCCCGTGAACAAGAGGGTCTCCAGGTCCTTGGTCACGTCAAAGGTCAATTCGGGCGGCGCGGGATCGTTGTCCTTGATCAGGTCCGTCATCCATAAAAAGCCTTCCGCCTTCTCGTGGACCGGCGGATTGTCCGAATAATCCTCCAGCTTGGTCTTGATGATGAACTCCACACCGGTTTTATGCGCAGCCTCAACCGCCGAGTCCACCGTGCTGTCGCAGATGATGGCCCGGGGGGAGCCCATGGAGAACTTGTGCTCCAAAGTGTGGAGCGGCTCCAGGGAGGAACTGGGAATATGAACCAGGCCGGCCCGGGATATGGCGTAGTCCGCCAAGACGAATTGAATGGAGGTGGGAAGAACCGTGGCCACGCGGTCGCCTTTTTTCAGGCCCAAACCAGCCAGGGCCGTAGCAAGACGATCCACATGGTCTTTCACCTGGGGATAGTTCATCTTGTGGTCCAACTGAATCAGACCGGTCTTTTTGAACCGCTTGGCGGCCCTCTCCAAAATGTCGTATACCGGCTCCTCCGGATACGGCCCGCATGTTTCGGGGATTCCAAAAACCTTGTACTCATTTAACCAGGGTGACTGTGACATGTGACCGGACATCCTCCTTTGCGGCTTTGGGAAGGGCCCCCGGAGTGCGGCGGGGCGGATTATGCTCCGCCCCGGCCCGCGCCCTTCCTTATGTAAACAACGGTTGGGTGGACATGGCAAAGGCCATGTCGCCTTCAATTTTCATCTGGCCGCCCATGAACAAGGTCACCGGGGAAGTTTCCTTGCGCACCAAAGCGGCGGAATCGGTGGTTTTCATCTTAAAGGTCGCCGTGGGGGCTTCCGACTCGTTCAATACAGCCCGGATGGTGAATTTGGATCCGTCGTCGTTTTCCAACTCCGCCACCATGCATCCCTTCACACGGCTCAGGGCCTCGTACTTGGCCCGGGAAAGATCGTTCTGGATGCCCAAAAGCATGTCCAGATTGCTGGTGGCGATCATTTTTTCCAAATCCTCCTTGGAAATCATGACCCGCGCCTGGGCGGAATCCAAATCCGCCTCCTGAACGTCAAACTCCTTGCCGTTCGTGACCTGATAGCTGTACTTGTCGCCGTCAACATCGACCACCAGCTTGAACTGGGTGCCGTCAAGCTCCGCAGCCTTGCCGGAATCGGCCAGCAATTCCTGGGCCATTTTGGGAGAATACTCGGTCAAAAGCTCTTTGATGGAAATGTTGTTAGGGATGTTCATGTCGGATCCTCCTTGTTAGGGTTAGTATAGACTGACGTGTCAGTCTATACACGGACCCGGAAATCCGTGTCAATGATTTTTTTGTACGCCCGTACATTTTATCCCCGCCATCGCTTCCAAAAGATCTGGCCGGCCCCGGCTTTGACCGAGACCGGCCAATCCCCCCCTTCCTGCGTTTAAGGGCCGTCGCCCAGGAATCCGCTCCAGCCGCGGATTCCCCGCATGTACACTGTTTTAGGAAGTCTCTATGCCCAGCATCTCGGCCTTGAGTTTTTCCGTCACGGGCTCGTCGCCAAGCCAAATGGCGAAAACCGCCTGTTTGAAATCCAGGCCCGGGCACTCGCCCGCGTACTTGCCGTTGATGTGGGTGACTATGCCTCTGCCCGGAACGTATAAGAGGTCCACGATGTCGTTTTTGCGGAATTCCTGGGGCAGCAGGGCGAAAAGATGGTCAATCTGGCTCTGAATGCCGGAAGTGTCGCCGTTGGTGGCTTTGTCGAAGCCTGTATTCAGGATCTCCACCAAAGAGTCGTGCCCGACCTTCCGAAACGTGAAGTGCATCCTGACGCCCATGTACTCATCGGCGTTGATGATTTTGTTTGCGTCCGTTTCCTTGTGCGTGAGGTACAAGGCGCCCACGTATATTTTCAGCAAAAACTTGGTCCGGAATCCGGCCCCGTTTAAAACCAGGTCCGTACTCTCGTCCGCCGGCATTTTGTCAGGCAGGGGCCAGCCATGAAAGTCCTTCGCTAAGGCAGGCGCGGTCAAAGCGCAAATCAGGCACAGGATGAAAATAAAACTGGACAATTGTCGAACTTTTTTCATGAGACACCCCCCTCAAGGCTTGAAAAATACTCTCGAAAAAATTGACGGGTTTGTTGACACAGGTGTGGGAATATGCCACCATCCGGGAATAGACTGAGGTGTCAGTCAAAAATCTTTATATGGGCCTCGCCCGTAAAAGTCAATGGAAAATATCCTGCAAAACAAGCGCTTTTTCTCGGCTTGGTAAAAAATATGGAAAGGTTGGCCCCCAAAAGACTATGAAACCCGAAGAACGCAAAAAACTCATCCTGGCTTCGGCGAAGAAGCTGTTCTCGCGCAACGGCTATTATCAGACCCAAATTTCGGACATCATCAAGGACGCGGGGATAGCCCGGGGCACGATTTACCAGTATTTCGCCAACAAGGAGGACGTGTTCGTCACCTTGGCGGAGGAGTACTACTCCCTGTGGGAGGAAAGCATCTCCCTGGCTGCGGCCGATCTGGACCTGGATATGGTCAACCCGGTGAATTATTTTCGGCATCGCATTAAACGGACTCTGTTTTTTTTCTCCCAGGACAAGGATCTGTGCAACATCGCCTTGCGGGTGGGCCTGGGGCTGCCCGGCGAAATGGCCTCCGTGATCAAGCGATTTGAAGAAAGAATCATCCGCCTGTTGATTGGAGACCTGAAGTTGGGTATAGACAACGGGCATGTGCGCCAGGACCTTAACGTGGAGCTGACAGCCAATTTGTTGACGGGCGCCCTGTTAAGCACGGCCTATCATTTTTACAGCCGCGACGCGGGCAAGGCCAAGCCCCTGGACATCAACAAAACCACCGAGGAGATCACGGCGGTTTTTGCACCCGGAATTTTTGTGAAGCCTTACCAGCCAAAGGGCGAGTCACGAATTCGCCTGCTTTGATAAAGCCCCCGGCCCGGCTATCCGGGCTGGTGCAAAATGATTTACGGAACCATGATTCGATACAAGACCTTGCTTGCACTGCTCGCCGTGCTGATCGGTTTGGGAGGCGCTTCGGCTTTCTGTCAGGAGAGCCCTTCCGCCATGGCGTTCCATGTTTCGGACGAGCTTGTTGATGACGCCGCCCTGCATCCCGTGGATTATCTTTCCTCTTATGTGGTCCCGGACGCGGCCGCCAGGTTGAGCCCCGAAGACCGGGAGCGCCTGGTATTTTTGTTCCTGAGCGCGGCCCAGGCCTGTGAACATCAGGACAGTCCGGACTCCGCGCTTCGCACCTGTTCTCCTTTGTATATTTTGCTTAAAAGCAACTTTCCCAATATCGCATTTGTGGAAAGGGAAGAGGGAAAGTTGGTCTATCTGGCGGACATCGCTGGCCCATTAAGCGACTACATAGGGCCATAGGCGAATTCGCCCGGTTAAAAAGCAAGCTGCGCAAGGGAGAAGATAGTGCCCGAAACAAACGCCCCCAAAGAACGGCCTTCCAAGGATTTTTCCCGCTCTTTGCTCCGTTGGTACGAGGAAAACGCCCGGGACCTGCCCTGGCGCAGAACCTCCGATCCCTATGCAATCTGGGTCTCTGAAATCATGCTGCAGCAAACCCAGGTCAAGACGGTCATCCCCTATTTTTTGCGCTGGATGGACGCTTTCCCGAATATATCCTCCCTGGCCGAGGCCCCTTTGGACGACGTCCTTAAAATGTGGGAGGGCCTGGGATACTATTCCAGGGCCAGGAACATGCACAAAGCCGCCAAAGAAATCATGGACCGCTTGGACGGCCGCATGCCCAGAACCTACAAAGGCCTGCTGGAGCTCCCAGGCATTGGGGCGTACACGGCCGGGGCCGTATGCAGCATCGCCTATAATCAGGACGTCCCCCTGGTGGACGCCAACGTCAAGCGGGTTTTCTCCCGGATTCTGGACATGGGGAAGCCCGTGGAGCAAACCGCCGCGGCCAGGGAAATCCGCGGCGCCGCCGAGTCGCTTATCCCAAGCGGCAAGGCCGGTTTGTTCAATCAGGCCCTTATGGAGCTTGGCGCCCTGGTTTGCACCCCAAAAAATCCGGATTGCAAAGGCTGCCCGGTTTCCGTCCATTGCCTGGCCTTAAAAGAGCAAACCGTGGACTCCCGGCCTGTGCTTCCTCCCAAAAAAAAGACCCAGGCTCTGGAGGTTTCGGCCGGAGTGTGCGTTAGGGACGGAAAAATTCTGATTCAAAAAAGGCTGCCCAAAGGGCTGATGGCGGGCTTGTGGGAATTCCCCGGCGGCAAGCTGAACCCAGGAGAAAGCCCGGAGCAAGCCCTGGTGCGGGAGTTTGCCGAAGAGTTGGAGATTGATATCGAGTGCGGGGAAAAAATTACGGTCATCCAGCACGCATACACCCGTTTTCGGGTTCGGCTGCACGTGTTTTGGTGCTCCATGAAAAAACCGGCTCAAACTCCGGCCCTCCACGCCGCGGAGGAAATCAGGTGGGTTTCGCCCAAGGAACTGGACGGACTGGCCTTTCCTTCGGCCGACCGCAGGCTCATTCAAATGCTCATGAAAGACGGGATTCCGGCTTGATTTAACCGTCAGCAGTCGCTGCTGTCTTCGGGCATTTCCTTCATCCAGAACGCCTCGGCCCTTTGCTTCATTTTTTCATAATACTTGGGCGTCATGCCGATATCCGATTTCATTTGTTCAATAACTCCGTCAGACTCGATCGTTTCCAGTTTTTCGGGCTTGTCCACCAGATACAAAATAGCGTCCCCGATGAACTCAAAGCATAAATCGTGATCCAGATCCAACTCTTTGTAATTCCGGGCTAAAACGCCCAAAGATTCTTCGGGATGGGTTCTGATGCGATTGCGGCATTCATCCAAAATCAGAGAATAATAGCCGACCTTGTGTTTGGCTTTGAAATACGATGCAAGGGTGTCCACCGTCACTTGCGGTTCTTCCGTCATTGATCCTCCTGCAAACTGCGCACTGCTCAAAATGTCTCGATTCAGTTTTGGGCAAGACCGACCATGCCCAAACATTTTTTACATGATGTAGAATAGTTTGCCAAGCTATTAAAAGCGCCAAAACAGTTTGCAAACATGGCGCCATGGGCGGTGACAGGACATTTGACAAGTAAGGCCTCTAATTCTATCTATGCTGAAGCGTACGGAACGACCCATGCAAAAACCTTTTTCAAACAGGACGCCGGCCATGAGGAGTAAACTGCCAAAAACCGTATTTATTCTGGGCCTGGTCAGCTTTTTCAACGACCTGTCCAGCGAAATGATTTATCCTTTGCTGCCCCTTTTCCTGTCCTCAACTTTGGGGGCGGGCGCCGTGGCTTTGGGCGTGGTGGAGGGAGTCGCCGAGTCGGCCTCGTCCATTTTAAAGGCAGTCTCGGGAATAGCCGCGGATCGCTGGAACAAAAGGAAACCCCTGATTCTCAGCGGATACGGACTGTCCGGCTTGGTAAGGCCCCTTATCGGCCTTGCCTGGGCCTGGCCTTTGGTTTTGGCCGCCCGGTTTTTCGACAGGGTGGGAAAAGGCCTGCGAACCTCTCCACGGGACGCTCTCATCAGCATGAGCGTCAAACCGGAAATGCGGGGACGCGCTTACGGCTTTCATCGGGCCATGGATCACTCCGGGGCTGTTGCGGGGCCGCTGGCGGCGGCCTTTTTACTCTCGGTCTTGGGGCTTGGATTGCGCCATGTTTTTTTGCTGGCGGCTATCCCGGCCATGGTGGTCATTGCGCTCATTGTTTTTGGCGTAAAGGATCCGAAAGATCAACAGCCAGAAGAGGACGCCTGCGCTCCTCCTTTTTCCAAGCATGACTGGAAAAGGCTGGGGCCTGATTACAGGCGGCTGCTTACAGCGGTTGTTATTTTCACCTTAGGAAACTCAACGGACGCCTTCATATTGCTTAAGCTCTCCGCGGCCGGCGTTTCCGGCGCCTGGATAGCCGGCTTGTGGTCCCTGCATCATGTGGTTAAATCCATTGCAACCTATTGGGGCGGCCTTTTTTCCGACCATTTGGGCAGGCGGCGCATGATCCTGGTCGGCTGGCTTTTTTACGCGGCGGTATATTTTTGCTTCGCCTTTGCAAGCAGCCCGGGGTGGATTGTGGCTTTGTTCCTGCTCTATGGAGTATATTACGGGCTTACCGAGCCCTGTGAAAAAGCCTGGGTGGCGGACATGGCGCCCAAGGAGCTTTGCGGCGCCGCCTTCGGCTTTTACCACGCCGCCGTAGGCTTTGCGGCTTTGCCGGCCAGCCTGATTTTCGGCGTGATCTGGCATGCATGGGGAATGGCCGCAGCTTTTTTGACCGGGGCCCTTCTGGCCGCAGCCGCCTCCATTTTGCTGCCGCGGGAACCGCGTTCATGAATCCATTGCCCTGCCAATCGGGCCCGTGGTACTCTAAAAGATATGGTTTGAACAGCGCAGGCGGCAAAGGAATTTGATCATGCCCTATGATTTTGACCGGATAATAGATCGCCGGGGAACCCAGTGCGAAAAATGGGACGGTATGGAAGAGCATTACGGCGTCTCCCCGGGCGACGGCATATCCATGTGGGTGGCGGACATGGAGTTCCGGCCTCCCCCGGCAGTGGCTCAGGCCTTTAAATGGGAGATGGAGCACGGCGTGCATGGCTATTGGGCCGACTCCGGGCAGTACAAGCAGGCCATTGTTAACTGGATGGCCCGCCGCCATAACTGGAGCATCGAGCCGTCCTGGATTTCCACCACCCACGGCATCGTCATGGCCGTCAATATGTTGGTTCAGGCTTTTTGCAAGCCCGGCGACAAGGTGATCATCCAGACTCCCGTGTACTATCCGTTCGCATTCGCCGTCGCCGCCAACGGCTGCCAGGTTATCAACAATCGCCTGGTCAAGGAAAACGGCCGTTACGTCATGGATCTGGACGACCTAAAGAACCAGGCTGACGAGCAAACCCGCATGATCATCCTGTGCAGCCCCCACAATCCCGGCGGCAGGGTGTGGAGCAAAGAGGAACTGGAAGCCCTGGCCGAAATCTGCCTTTCCCGGAACATCCTCATGGTTTCCGACGAAATCCATCATGACCTGGTTTATCCCGGCGCAAAGCACACCGTCCTGGCCTCCCTGTCGCCCGAACTGCAGGATAAGGTGGTCGTCTGCACCTCCGCGTCCAAGACCTTCAACCTGGCCGGAACCATGACAGGCAACGTAATCATCGCCAATGAGGAACTTCGCAAGCAGTTCACAGACCACCTGTACAAATGCGGTATGTTTTTGCCCAACCGGTTCGGGCCCATAGCGGCGAGAGCGGCCTATAACCACGGAGAAGGCTGGCTGGACGCCCTGCTTCTTTACCTGGAGGAAAACAGGAACCTGATCGCCAGCGTCCTGGAAAACAGGCTCCCGGCGGTAAAAAGCATGCCCCTGGAAGGAACCTACCTCGCCTGGCTGGATTTTTCCGGCATGGACGCGCCCATGGATGAAATCGTCCGAAAAGTGGAAAAAGAGGCCAGGCTGGCCCTGAATCACGGAGACACCTTTGGCCCGGGCGGGGAAAATCATTTACGCATGAACTTCGCCTGTCCCAGACTCATGGTGGAGCAGGCCCTGGAACGGTTAATTAAGGCGTTCGTCTGAATTTTATAAGAAAATATTAACATAGGAGGTCGACCATGAAGGCATTCGCAGGCAAATCCGCTTTCTTTGCAGCTATAGTCGCCCTGGGGCTGGTTTTCATCCCCCTGCAAACGGCCCGGGCCGCCGACGTGTACGAGGTGGATCCGGTCCACTCTTCAGCCATATTCGGAATAGAGCATCTGGGCGTGGCCATGTTTTACGGCTCTTTCAATGTCATAGAGGGTAAAATCATCCTGGACGACGACAACCCAGCCGCCTGCTCGGTTGCTGTGACCATACCCGTTAAAAAAGTGGACACCCGCAATAAGATGCGGGACGACCACCTTAAGAGCAAGGACTTCTTTAAAGCCGCTGACTATCCTGACATGAGCTTTAAAAGCTCCCGGGTGGAGAAAATTGCGGAAGGCCTGTACGAAGTCCAGGGCGTGTTTTCCATGGCGGGGACGGCCAGGGACATGACCTTTGAAGTGGCTAAAACGGGCGTGGGGCTCGGCATGCAGAAAGAAGCGCGCATTGGCTTCAGCGCTGAATTCACCCTTAAAAGGAGCGACTTCGGCATGGTTTATGGGCTGAACGGCCTCTTGGGGGACGAGGTCAAGGTTTGCTTGTCCGTCGAGGGAATCAAAAAAGAATAAGCCTTATTTTTAGGAGGGGAACACTATGAAAGACATACAAATGCGCACATTCGAAACCGTGGGAGACGCCGCCATGACGGCCGCCAACATGTTCAAAGGCCCCACGTTTGCAGGGACCTTTCTTAAGATGGACCCCAAGTTTCGGGAGAAAATCATCCTGTGCGTGTCCATCACCAATAATTGCGGCGTCTGCAGCAAGGTTCATACCCTGGTGGGGCTGCAGGCCGGCCTGAGCGAGGATGACATCCAAAAGCTGGTCACCCTGTATAAAAAGGACTACCCCAAAAAGGAATGGCTGGCCTTGCGTTGGGCAAGGGATTGGGCCGTGCTGCGGGGCGAGACGCCTACGGGTAAAAACGCTCAGGCTTTTGAAAAAGCCTACGCCCCAGAGGAGCGGGATTACATCCAAAAAATCTGCCGCATGATGAAAATGGCCAATTACACCAGCAACTATCTGTTTGCGGTTCCGTATCTGGAGAAGGAAACGCCCGAACCCCGCAAAGGCGCCCTCAGTTGCCTGAGCGGCCCGGTGGAAGGTCTTCTGACCAATGCAGTAATGACGGCCCGGTGCAAGGCCGCTCAGGCTGCGGAAGCCGCTTCCGACGCCTGTGCGGGCTTTTTCAGCCTAAACCGCTGCGCCGCCTGAAAATCCTGGGACGGGAGTCGGGGCCAAGAGTCGACTCCCGCCGATAATTTAAGGAAGTTCAAGAATATCCTTGAACCCAAGGCTTGTTCCGTATATAAAATTCGTCCGATTGATAAATTTTCCGCTCCTATTCACCTTTTTCCGCATTTCAGACTGTCGTGTTTGAAAACTCCCGTGAGGCCTTATGTCCGGCATAAGAAGCCGCATTGAACATATGTTTAGTCGCCTGGGGCGCTGGATTTACGAAAACCCCAAAAAAACCTTGGCCGCCTCCCTGGTCTTTTGTCTGTTCTTTTTCATCCAGGTTCCCAACCTGGGCGTGGACACTTCTTCGGAGGCCATGCTGCGGGAAAAGGATCCCATCCGAATAGCCTACAATAAGTTCCGGGATCAGTTCGGCCGGGCGGAAATGATGGTCATCGCCGTGGAGCCGCCGGAAATTTTCGACCCGGATTTTTTGGAAAAGCTCCGGGACTTGCACCATGCCCTGGAAGACGAAATTCCCTACGTGCGGGAAGTCACCAGCCTGGTGAACATCCGGAACACCCGGGGCGAAGACGACTCCCTGATTGTGGAAGACCTCCTGGAGGACTGGCCGGAAAACGGCCTGACCATGGAGGATCTCCGGGAGAGGGTTATGTCCAGCCCTTTGTACCGGAATCACATCATATCCGAAGACGGCCGCGTGACCGCTCTGCTCATCGAAACGGAAGCCTACGCCGACGCCGCAGCGGGAGGGGAAGCCTTTGACCAGGCCTTTGACGCCTTTGAGGACGCCGCCCCCGTAAAAACCGAGGACGCAGGCGAAAAGCCAAAGCGCTATTTTACGGTGGAGCAAAATCGGGAAGTGGTGCGGGCGGTGGACAAGCTGCTGGATAGATTCCGGGCGCCCGACTTCAACGTAGCGGCCACGGGCAGGCCCGTAATTCTGGACGTATTCAACGAGTCCACGCTAAAAGACACCCGGAACTGCATGATCTTCACCACGTTCCTGAACTCCTTTCTGCTGCTTCTTCTATTCCGGCGATTTTCCGGCGTGATTATGCCTTTGATCATTGTTCTGTCCTCGGCGTTCTGCACCATAGGCCTCATGGTCATGACCAACGTGCCTTTTAAAATGACCACCACGGCCATTCCCGCCTTTTTGGTCGCCGTGGGCCTGGCCGACTCCGTGCACATTCTGGCCGTGTTTTACCGCCGCATTGACCTGGGCGACGACCAGGAGGACGCCATTGCGTACAGCCTGGGCCACTCAGGCCTGGCCATCGTCATGACCTCCATGACGACCGCCGCCGGGCTTTTATCCTTTTCCACCGCTGAACTGACCGCCATCGCCGAAATGGGCATTTTCGCCGCTTTCGGCGTTATGCTGGCCCTGCTGCTCACCGTTATCATGCTGCCGGCCATGCTGGCCCTGGTGACAGTCAAACCCCGGCCCATCAAACCGTCGAACAAAGGCATGGAAAAAGTGCTGCTCTGGTTCGCCGATTTTTCTCTCAGGCGGCCAGTCTCCATCATCGTCATTTCAGCCATATTTTTATTAGCTTCCGTCGGACTCTGCTTCACCCTCCATTTTTCCGACGCCATCGTGGATTATTTTCCCAGGGACATGCAGGTGTATATCGACCTGAACAAAATCGAGAAGGACCTCCAAGGCACCGTTAGCATGGAAGTCGTGGTGGATACGATGCGGGAAAACGGAATCCAGGCGCCGGACGTCCTGATGGACATGGACCAGGTGAGCGAAGAGTTCATGGTATATCAGCATCCCGAGTTGAAAGTGGGCAAGACCCTTTCCATAGTCAACGTGGTTAAGGAAACCAATCAGGCCCTGCACGAGAACAACCCGGCCTACTATTCCATCCCCAAAGACAGGGAGCTTGTCGCCCAGGAGCTTCTGCTTTTTGAAAACAGCGGAGCCGACGACCTGGAGCGCATCGTGGATCAGCAGTTTTCCAAAGCCAGGATCACGGTCAAAACCAACTGGGTGGACTCGGTGATTTTCGACGATTTCGTCAGGGAATGGAAAGAAAAGCTGGACAAGGTGTTCGAGGGCAGGGCGTCCGTCAACATCACGGGGCTCATGCCGGTCATGGCCCGGACCATCCCCGCCGCCCTGTACAGCATGGCCAGAAGCTACGTGGTGGCTTTTGTGGTTATCACGGCCATGATGATCCTTTTGGTCGGCGATGTGAAAAGCGGCCTCATCGCCATGTTTCCCAACCTTTTGCCCATTTTGATGATCATGGGAATCATGGCCGCCTTTCATATCAGCCTGAATATGAACACCCTCATGATAGGCAGCATCGCCATTGGCCTTGTGGTGGACGACACTATGCATTTCATCTACAATTTTCGGAAATATCATCAAGTGACCGGCGACGTGGACAGGACGATCCGCGAGACGTTCACGGGCACTGGCAGGGCATTGCTGATTACCTCCCTGGTGCTGGCGGCCGGTTTTTTCGTGCTTTTGTCCGGAACCCTGCTCCACATGGTTCAGTTCGGGTTTTTCACCGGCTTGGTCATCCTGGTGGCCCTGGCGGCAGATTTCACCCTGGCTCCGGCCCTTATGATCCTCCTGACAAGGGGATTCAAAAAATCTTAGGGAGAAGTAATTTTTGGTTTTGTTGCAGTCGGTTGAGACGAGCGGTGGAAAAATCTTTCCTGCAACCGTTGCCCTGTAGTCGCGCGGTCTCCTCGCCGTGGTAATCGCGCGGTCCCCGCGCCAAAAGATGCCTGGAAGGCTGGCAGGAATCGGGGATGCTGTGCAAGCGGGAATTCTTTCCTGAAACCGCTGTTTCGTAGTCGCGAGGTTTCCTCGCCGTAGTCGTGCAGTCCCCGCGCCATTCCCGCCGCAGGGCTTGCCCTGCTTTTAGGGCGCCCCAGACAACGCAGTTTGTTGTCTGGGTTGCGCCAGCAACAAAAGGTGCGACCTGAAGGGATTTTCGAAACTAAGAATGGTCGGCGGACGAAAAACGTAAACCGGAACCCATGCATAGCGTAGTCGCGAGGTCTCCTCGCCGTAGTCGTGCAGTCCCCGCGCCATGTAGTCGCGAGGTCTCCTCGCATGGTAGTTGCGCGGTCCCCGCGCCCTGTAGTTGCGAGGTTTCCTCGCCTTTCCGCGCGGTCCCCGCGCTCTGGAGCATTCAAAACGAGGAAAACGTTTTTTACCCTTAATCGGCCCCTCGATATTATAATTTTTTCCTCGCCGCCAACGCCCCCTTAAACGCCTCAATAAACCCGTTCAAATCCTCCTCGGTCACGATCAACGGCGGATCGATCCGGAAAGACGTCCCCCGGTTGCCAACGATATATCCTAGGTCTAACAAATCGGAATAGACGGCGTTGGTTGTTTCGGCGTCGATCATGTCCACGGCGAACATCAAGCCTCTTCCCCGGACCTCCAAAACAACTTCATTGTCCACAAGGGCTTCCAGTCGGGGCAAAAGCAGCTTCCCCATCCTTTCCGCATTTTCTATCAGGCCCTTGGTCTCAATCTCCTTGATGACTGCGTTGGCCGCGGAGGCGCCCAGGGGATCGTTCTGGTGGGATTGGGCGTAATGGAACGGCTTGTCTTCCAACTCTTTGATAATCGGCTTGGTTAGGGCCGCGACGCTCACGGGATATCCGTTGCCGATTCCCTTGCCCATGGCCACGAAATCCGGCTGGATGCCGTAATGCTGATATCCGAACCACTTGCCTGTGCGGCCCACGCCCGTGGTAACTTCGTTGATCACGATTTTCCCGCCGTTGCCCCGCACGGTTTCCACGATGTTTTGAATCAGGGCCTTGGGCGGAAACCGGACGAACCCGGACGAGCTTCCCGGCTCAAAAACAAAGTCCGCAACGTCTATCGGAATGTCCTTAAGCAACCGGCACGAGGGATCGCAGGAGTCTATTTTGTCGCAGGTTTTGCACGCTTCCCAGTTGAACAAAAACCATCCCTTGCTGCGATCCGTCACCGAGGCGTAGGAGCCCAGATAGGAGTCGTGGAGCGTCATGGACAGGCTGTTTCCCGTGAGGTGCTTGGAAATTTGTCGCGAGATTTCAATGCCCTCGCTTCCCGAGCAGAGAAAAACGCACTTGCCGTCTTTAAAACCCACAATTCTCAGGACCGCCTGGGCGGCTTCCTCCAGGGTTTCGCTGGAATAGCAGAATCCTGCGTGCATCAGGGTTCCGATTCTCTGGATCATGGCCACGTTGATCCGGGGATTGTTATGCCCCGCCGAAATGCACCACACCCCGGATTCCAGGTCCATGTATTGCTTTCCCTGGTCGTCAAAGACATACATCCCCCGGCTGTCTACGATATTGGGGATTTTCAGTTCATGGCCGGTGCATTGAAAAACGTGATCCATAGCTCCCTCGGCGTTGGCTTATAGGTTGGCGTGAAGTTCGGATTGAAGGCTGCCCTGCACAATAACGCGCATGGCCTTCCTTTGCAAGGCGTGGGGTGTTTTTGAAATTATTTTATGCGCGTCTTCAAGGAATGAGAAGATTTAACGTCATATGAGTTCTCGTCCGATTAAGGATTGGATTTTTCCATCCGGAAGGTTGAACATCATGTCGCTTTGCGACACCGGCGGGATACTGCTTTGCCGGGGCTACCCTTTCTTGAAATCCATTTCGTGTAGTTGAGCGGTCCCCGCGCCGTAGTTGCGAGGTCTCCTCGCCATAGCCGCGCGGTCCCCGCGCCCATGGTTTTCGGGGTGGCCCGGACCACGCAGTTTGTTGTCTGGGTTGCGCCAGCAACAAAAGGTGCGACCTGCGACGATTTTCGAAATAGTGAATGGTCGGCGGACGAAAAACGTAAAAGGAAACCGGTGCGTAGCGTAGTTGCGAGGTCTCCTCGCCATTGTAGTTACGCGGTCCCCGCGCCATGTAGTTGCGCGGTCCCCGCGCCAAAAATGGGCCTATACCAATGCTGAGAATAGACATAGCCCAATGGCCGAAAATCCTTTCTTGAAACCCATTTCATGTAGTTGCGAGGTCTCCTCGCCATGTAGTAGCGTGGTTTCCGCACTGTAGCCGCGAGGTCTCCTCGCCGTGTAGTTGTGCGGTTTCCGCGCCGCATCCTATCCGTTCTGGCGCCCATAAAAAAACAAAACCCCCGGCGATTCAAACAAATCGCCGGGGGCTGTATAAACTATTTGTCTTGGGAAAACTGCTTCCCGGACCTATTTAAACGTCTCCGCCACGGTTTCCAGGTCCAGGTTTTTCATCCTGGCCGGATGGGGCTTGCCGGTTTCCCAGTCCCAGCCCATTTCTGCGTAATAGTACTTGCCCAGGGCGTCCATATCCAGGGTGAGGTTTTTGTACGGCCCTGCCTTGAGAGGCGGATTGCCGTAGACCCTGCCGTGGGGCAAATTTTTGGCCTCGTTAATGCCTTCCCGCACGTTGAATGCGTGGCGCAATTGATGGACCCGTTCGCCAATGGCCAGGTATTCGTCCGGAGTGAAGTCGAATCCCGTCGCCGCGTTCAGCCACTTCACCACGGGCATGCCGCCGCCGACCTGGGTGCCGAACAGGCACAACCCGCTGCAATCCACGAGCATTTTAAAATAGGTGTCAATGGCGATGCCCTTGGCTTTGTTGTCGGTGCGGTATTTTTCCTTGTCCGTGAAGAACTGGGCCGGCTTGTCCGCGCTGGGGAACTGCTTTTCCAACTCCTGCAGGTCCAGGTACATGTTGGAGCAGATGGTGTGGCGGCCGGGGGAAGGGTCGCAGTAGTAGGCCATGCCGTATCCGATATCCATGCGCGGATCATGCATGGGAGGCTCCACGCCGCCGCAATGTACGGCGTATTCATCGGAGCCTTTTTGGATGCGTTCCGACGCGACTTTCACGCCTTCGGCCAGGACGTCGCCGATCCCCTCCCGGTTGATGATCATTTCGGTCAGGCGGATCAAGGCTTCGCCGTCGCCCCAGGCCAGCTTGACGCCGTTGGTGTCCTTTTCGGTCAAAAGGCCGTTTTCAAAGCATTCCACGGCGAAGGAGCACACGGCGCCGCAGGAGATGGTGTCTATCCCGGCCCGGTTGCACATGTCGTTGAGCTTGAAAATGGAGTACACGTCATTGTTCAGGGCCATGCCGCCAAAGGCGCAAATGCTTTCGTATTCCGGCTTGTGGGTTTCGGCCAATTGATGGGGGCCTTTGTCCACTTTCATGATTCCGCCGCACTGAATCGGGCAGGAATAGCAGCCGTATTTTTTCTTCTGGAATTGAAGCACGGCGTCCGGCCCGATGGCCTTGACCGTGGACAGGGGGAAATCCTTGCATCCCGAGCCGCCCCAGTTTTTGATGGGGCTGTCGCCGGATTCCGCGCTCATGGCGGTCAGGCCCGGCGTACCGAATTTTCTCAGGATGGTGCGCCATAAAAAAGAAGGCTGCCGGGGATAAATGGGCAGCACCCGGGTAATCCAGCCGGTGAGGGCCAAACTGTTCCCGTCCAGGACTTTTTCCAAAAAACGCATTTTTCCAAGGTTTTCGCGATACTCCTTGGTCAACTCCTTCATGACGTCTTTTTGGACGGCGCCCACACGCTTTTTACCCGCGGCAACCACGGCCTTGAGATTCTTGGAGCCCATGACCCCTCCCAGGCCGCTGCGGGCGGCGATCCTGCCTCCGTCATTGCAAATGCCGGCAAACCGGCACTTGTTTTCCCCGGCCTGGCCGATGGAAGCGACCTGTACCCGTTTGCCGTGCTTGGCTTTCAGGTATTCCTCGGTTTCAATAATATCCTTGCCCCAGATCTCGCCGGCGTCCTCAATCAGAACGTCCTTGCCGTCCAGGTACAGATACACCGGCTTTTCCGCCGCGCCGTAAAAAAAGACGGCGTCCACCTGGCAGCGTTTTAAAAAAGGCGCAAAATACCCGCCGCAGTTGGAGTCTCCCCAACCGCCCGACAACGGCGACTTGCCCACCACGGTAAAGCGTCCGGTAAAGAGCGAGGGCGTATCCGTCAAAACGCCGGTGGTGAAGCCCAGAATGTTGTCAGGCCCCAACGGGTCCACGCCGGGTTTCAGGCGCTCCCAAAGCACCTTGGCGCCCAAGCCCACCCCGGACAAATATTTGGCGTACACTTCCCTGTCCAGGTCTTCGTATTCGAAACTTCCTTCCGTCAGATTTACGTGAAGGATTCTTCCCCAAAATCCAGTTCCGGCTTTTCCTTTTTCCACTGCCATGATCCTTCCCCCCCCCTATAAATATTTTGTTACGGACCCGTTGAAAAAAAGCCCATACAAGCACAATCCGTAAGACAAAAAATGACTACCTTCGGCAAGTAAAATCAAGAAAGGATTGTGCGCGGCCCGGGATTGGAGCTTTTATCCTGAGCGACCTTAAAAAATGCCTAACACAGACATGACCCGTGGTCAATAGCTCCGTAGGGTTATTCCCCGTCCAAAAGCGAAAAAAAGTCGCCGCACAAAACCCATTAAGAATACAAAAAATTCTAATTGTATCATGAAATATCAGGCTATTCCTCGGAATGATTTGTCAAGAAAAACGCCCCCCTTGATCTCCGGCTTGACTGCGGGTGGAAATTCATGCATGGTACGCTATAAGTCTTTTTTCCAAGCGGCGAGTTTTTAAAGGCCTTGACAGACTGCCGCAATACTACCCTTACAATTACTAGGATAGGAGTTAGTCATGAATGAGAACATGGTTTCTCACAGGTGGAAACCGCGAAAAAAGAGGGGGAAGACCTTCATGATTCAGGCGGGCCTCTTTCTTTTGGGCCGCGCTCTGGAGGCGTCCGCAGTCCTGGACAAGGACGCGCGCGCGGAGGTCGCAGAATGGAACGATCCCATGACCATCATGCTTCACGTCCATTCCCAAGGCCCCACCATGGTGCTGAAAAAGGAAAACGGGATTTTGCGCTACGCCGGGTCAACGCCTGTGGAAGCGGACCTCACTATCTTTTTCAAAAACCTGGAATCGGCTTTTTTAATTTTTTCCGGACAAATGGGCTCCCCCCAAGGTTCTGCGGAGCATAGAGTCTCCCTCAAGGGGGACGCCAGCCAGGCCATGAGCCTCATCCGCTGCATGGACATCGCCCAGGCCTACTTGTTTCCCAAGTTTATTGCGAAAAACGTTTTAAAATCAGTGCCTCCCATGACCCTGAAACGGGCCGGAATTCGCGCGGCCATCCTGGGCGTGGGCTTGCCCGTGGGGCTTGGAAAATTCGCAAGGCTTGTCCGGTAAATTATGTCGCCTCAGGCGGCGGGAAAACGACTAAAAAAAAGGAGCAGGATAAATGATACCTTCCTATTATGAATATTATAATCCGGTCAAAGTGGTGGCTGGCAATAAAGCGGTGGACAATCTTCCTTACGAGCTGGAGCAACTGGGCGCCAAACGGCCCCTGGTGGTCACGGATCAAGGCGTTGTGGGCGCAGGCCTCATGCAGATAGTGGCTGACGCCTTTCTCGGCCAGGAGGCGGTGCTGGCGGCGGTTTACGAAGACACGCCCCCCGATTCCTCAGTGGAGGTCGTTAACGAAGTGGCCAAACTCTATCGCAAAAACAAGTGCGACTCCATTGTGGGGCTTGGCGGCGGATCGGCCATTGATACGGCCAAGGCCGTGAACATCGTGGTCACCGAAGACGTGGACGACCTCATCAAACTCATGGGCGCCGAGGTCCTTAAAAAAGAGTTGCAGCCTTTTATCGCCATTCCCACAACTGCGGGAACCGGGTCCGAGGTCACCCTGGTGGCCGTGGTGGCCGACACCAAAAGAGGCATCAAAATGCCTTTCACTTCCTATCATCTGTTGCCCAGAGTGGCGATTCTGGACCCCCGCATGACCCTGACCATGCCGCCTAAAATTACGGCGGCCACGGGCATGGACGCCATGACTCACGCCGTGGAAGCCTACACCTGCATCCAGAAAAATCCCCTGAGCGACGCCCATGCCACGGCAGCCATCGCCCTGATTCGGGACAACCTTCTCACCGCCGTGGAAAAAGGCTCCAACAAGGCGGCCCGCTTCGCCATGGCCAACGCATCCTTGCTGGCCGGCGCGGCCTTTTCCAACGCCATGGTGGGCATCGTCCACGCCCTGGCCCACGGATTGGGCGGCGTGTGCCACGTGCCCCACGGCGTGGCGAACACCATTTTCCTGCCTTTCGGCATGGAGTTCAACTTGGATAAAACCGGCGATCTCTACGGAGAATTGCTTCTGCCCCTGGCCGGAGAAGACATTTACTTAAATACTCCGAAAAAAGACCGCCCGGCTCGGGCTGTGGAGGCGGTGCGCGACCTGAATCGCCGGCTGAACAAAGCCTGCGGGCTGCCCATAACCCTGAAGCAGGCGGGCGTGCCCCTGGACAAACTGGAAGAGGCGGCGACGGCCGTGCTCAACGACGGGGCCGTGACGTACAATCCCAAAGCCGTGAGTTACGAAGACGCCCTGTCCATAGTGAAAGCGGCTTACGACTGGTTGTAAGGGCAGGTTTTAGCCGTGCTTCAACCGCAATTAAACTGCGTTTTTTTGCGGCATTTTTGCCTTTACCAATTGCGCCCGTCGTGATACTATCCTAATCGTTGGGATTTCCGTTAGTTAGGCGGTCGAGGCCTCCCCCATGCCGGGGATTTGCGCCGGATCGCCAAAAAGGCGGGGCTTTGCAGGCCGCGCCAGGTGCGTATACATGATAGATAGAAACATCGTTCTGGACAATGAAGCGGAACAACTGTTTCGCGATTTGGGCGGCGTCGACGCCGGGAATAACCTTTCTCCCGCCAAGGCGGCCAATGGACTGGCGGAAGCTTTGCACGACGAGGAGAAACGCCGGGACGCCTGGCGCTTGCTTATGGTGGACTACGCTTTTGAGTTTACCATGTTCATCCAGACGGCCCAGTCCGGCTCGTTGCAAAAAACCAGGGAATCCATCAACCGGATCATGGAGAATCTCCGCAAACTTTCCACCATGCCGGATCATGGAGAATGGCTGGTTCTAAAATATTTGGGCCGGGTCATTTCCGGGGCCGGATCCGCGTCGAAGCGCTATGATTTTATTATGCGTTACGGCGCCCTGTTCCTGGATATTCCCCAAATTAAGGATACGGCCAGGCGCCTGGGCGTTACGGCCTCCCACATGCCCTCCAAGGCCACCACAGCCTTTGAATATCTGGGCAAGATCGGTTTGGGCGGCTTTGTCATCCATATGGGCAAGTGGACCGATGAAGACAGGAAAAACGTCTCCAAGTCAATGGAGCTTTTGGCGGGTTACTGGTACGCTTTGGCCCTTCAATCGGGCGAGGTTCCTAAAGATCCCGGAGAAAAAGAAAATGCGCCCAAGCTGACTCCAACGCCCATCGTTACGGATGAAAAAGGCCGGCCCGACCCCAACCTTTCTCTGCTGGCCGCCTACAGCGGGGTCAAGGTCAAAGCGCTTACCCAACTGGTGCAAAAAATCAGCGTTATGCTGGCGAGGGCCAAGCAGGGCGACCCCTTGGAGCAGTTTACAGGCGTTTATGAAACCATTTTCGCCTTTAAAAAATTAAAAGCCCAGCTTAAGCGCCCGCCTTTGGAAATAAACAGCGTGCGCTGGCTGATTACGGACCACCCGGCCGAGCCGGTCTCCCGGTTCAAGGCCAAGCTCACCCGGATCATTCAAAGCGAATTCGGGCTGCAGCCGCAAAAAGTCGCCCGGACCCTGCACAGCCTGTACGCAGACGATTACGGATCTGTGGACGCCTACGTTTTGGGCGAACGGCTGGCCCTGGCCTCCGACGTGATCAACGCCGTGGAAACCGGCATGTCCCAAAAGAACGGTTTGGCCGCCGACCTGGACATGGAAGGGGAGTCCCTGATTATAGATATTCTTGGAAGCGTGGAAAGCCGCCTGGATCTGGTCCCCGACGAGGTGTATTACAGCATCAATATTTCAGGGGACGTTATGGTGGCCGCCAGCTTGTTTGAAAACGACTCCATATCCGCCACCCTGGATCACAAGTTGTTGGATCTTTTGGCGTTCTTTTCGCAGCGTTCCATCACGAAGAACAAAATCAAAAAAATGGTGGAAAACCCCATTGAGTTTGAAACCATTGATTTCCAAACCATTGCCCGGGACTTTTCCATCACGGTGAAGGACGCCGAGGACTTGGTGACCTTGCTCAGGGGATGCTTCGACCCCATGGGCGGTTTTTTACGCAGGGAATTTGAGCGAAACATTCCGGCTTTTTCCCGGCACGAAAAAAAGGTCTTTGAATTCCTATGGTATTATCTCAAGGAAATCATGGACAGGCACGACCGCATCGCCTACTTGAACGCCTTGCAATTGCTCATTGACCGTATGAAAATGCGCAAGCAGGGCCTGGAAGTCCTGCTCAAGGATTTCTGCCACGATCCTGAAAATGTCACCTTTTACGACCGGAACGCGCTCATGCTGTCCACCTTGCTGCTGCGGAAATACAACAAGGAGCTTCATAACGACATTGAGATCACTCCCGAGGAGGTTCTCAGGGTTAAAGAGGGGCTCGACCCGCAGGCCGTGGCCTTCGCCGATAATTTCATCGAGCAGAACAAGGACGCGTTTTTCAGAAAGGTTCGGAGCATCCACAGGTCCTTGAAAGACACCCTGGATCCCTTTGGAACCAGGGATCCCATGCCGGCAAGGTACATCCTGACCCTGGAGAGGGAGGTGTACATCCTCCTTTCCCTGGTGGGCGGGGCCACCGCGCGCGCCGTCTTGCGCAGCGCGGGCAGGGAATACGGCAACCCGGACGCGGACGTGTGGCGGCTTAAATACAGCAGTGACCAGCTTCCTGGTTTGCTGCAGATTTTTCAGGTGATTATTCGCGCCATTGGGAGGGTGGGAACCACGTCGGACCTGGTGTTCCTTAAGGAACTCCGCTCCAGCGAAACCTCCTTTTACGCTATCAGCAAGGAAGCCAATTTTAAGGGATTGCTGAGAAGGGCCATGGGGTGGGTGGAGGATTCCATGTCCTCCGTCACCCGGAATAAGGGGCCCGTAAAATGACGCAACCCCAGGCGAACGGCAAACAAACAGGCGTCCTGGACGCTTCGACGGTCATCCTTGTGCGGGACGGGGAGCAGGGGCCCGAAGTCTTTCTGGTCTCCAGAACTGCGTCAGCCAAGTCTTTTGCCGGGGCTCACGTTTTTCCCGGAGGCGTTGTGGACAAAAATGACGCAGACCCGGATTTGACCCTCTATGCGCAACAGCCCGAAACCAAGGGCCTGGAAGGCTTCTTGGGGGAAGGCGCACAAGCATTGGGATTATATTTCTGCGCCCTTCGGGAGACCTTTGAAGAATCCGGAGTGCTTTTCGCCTCCGGCCTTCCCTCCGAGGGAGTCCGCGCCTTGTGGAAGTACAGAAACCCTCTGGGAAAAGGGGAAATTCCCCTGGCGCAAATGGTCAAGGATACGGATTTACGCCTGCGCCCGGACAGGCTGGCGCCTCACAGGCGCTGGATTACTCCGGAGCATATTAAAAAAAGATGGGATACGCGATTTTTTCTGGCCAAGCTGCCCGAGGGGCAGGAGCCTGCGGCGGATGAAGGGGAGGTGACGCAGGGCTTGTGGATCCGGCCGGAAAAGGGTCTGGAGGAATACCAGGCGGGCAGGTTGAACCTCATGCCGCCCACGTTCATGAACTTGTGGGCTTTATGCGGCAAAAAGAACGCGGATGAAATCCTGGCGGCCAGCGAAAACCAGGAAATCAGTCCGGTTCTGCCTCAACCCTTCGCGAAAGGGGAGGTCATGGGCCTGCTGCTTCCCCATGACCCGGAATACAGCATTCCGGAGTACAAACAACCCCCCCGCACGGACGAACCCTCGCGGATCGTAATGGAAAACGGCAGGTGGATGCCCTGTCTGTAAAATGGGAAAAGAAGACCAAATGGAAGACAATCAGGCGCCCGCTCCCAGAAATTTTTCCGTGTCCCAGGACATGGACGGCGTTTACGTCCTCAAGGGCGAACTGACCATCCACGACCTGGAATACCTGAAGGAATTCCTGGAGTCCTCCGCGATTCGATCCGGCAAGGTGGCGCTCTCGTTTTCCGAATTGGTCTTCGCCGATACGGCGTCATTGCAATTTTTGGCGTCCTTTAAACGGGGCATGGGAATCGCCCATGGACTGGTCATTGAAGGCCTTTCGCCCGAAATGGAAAAGATCCTGCGGATCAGCGGACTGGCCGCCCATCTGCTATAGGACGCCGAAGAGCTTCTTTTTGGTTGCACGCACAGGAAGATTGAGCGCATAGCACACACAAGCCGCCAGGCGGGGCCGGACGGCTGCAGCGCCGCCAGGATGGAGAACCATGCAAAAGCATATTCTGGTAGTAGACGACTCTCCCACCATCAGGTCTTCGGTTTCCTTTTGCCTGCGCAACGCTGGCTACGAGGTGGCCATGGCCGAGGATGGAGAGGACGCCCTGGAAGTTTTAAGCACCATGCGAAGGGAGGGAAACGTTCCGTCCCTGATCCTTACGGATATCAACATGCCTAAAATGGACGGCATCACTTTTATCGGCAAGGTTAAGCAAACCGAGTTCAAATTCCTGCCCATATTGGTGCTGACCACCGAATCCGAAAGGGACATGATAGAAAAAGGCAAGGCCGCCGGCGCCTCCGGCTGGCTGATCAAGCCTTTTCACCCGGAACAGCTGTTGTGGGCCATTAAAAAACTCATGTGGACCAGATGAACGAGGCTGACGAAACTTTACAGATTTTCTTTGCCGAGACGGACGACCTGCTGCGATCCGCCGAAGAAAGCCTGTTGCGTTTGGAAAATAATCCCGGCTCCGGCGGGGAAGTGCAGGAAATTTTCCGAGCCATCCATACCATGAAGAGCGGTTCCGCCATGGTGGGCTTCACAAAGGTGTCCGAGTACTCGCATTTGCTGGAAAATCTCCTGGAGAGGGTTAGGGGCGGGCAGTTGACCGTTACCAAACCCTTGGTGTCTTTTCTGTTGGAAGACATAGATTTTTTAAGAAAAATGGTGGAAAGAGGGGGGCGGGGCGAACCCGAGGCCGAGCCGGAGGTCCTCCATGCAAGAAAGTCCCAGCTAAATCGTTTTCTCGGCATGGACGCTATATCAGAGCCGGAGCCCAAGCCCGCGTCCCGTTCAGCCCCGGCGCCTCAACCTGCATCCCAGGCGCCAAAAGCGGCCAAGGAAAAAACAGCCAAGGCCCCTGCTGCAGACGGGCGAAGATATTATGAAATCGAACTGAAATTCCGTAAGGACCTGTTCTCATGGGGGCAGGATCCCATATTGCTGCTCTTGGGCCTGGAAGAGGTGGCGGACATTGTGGACGTGACGGCCGATATGTCCCGGCTGCCTGATTATGAATCTTTCGACCCATACAATCTGTACATATCCTGGCGATTGACGGCCAAGACAAAGGCTTCCCTCGAAGAGATGGAGGACGTCTTCATGTTCGTCCGGGACGATAATGAAATCTCCATTGAGGACATTACGGCCCGGTACAAGGAAGGGGTGGACATCGCCGTAGGGGAGCGCCCCCTGGGGGAAGTCCTCCTGGAAAGAGGCGCAATCACCAAGGGCGACCTGGACGTGGCCCTGGGCAAGCAAAAGCGCCTGGGCGAAATTCTGGTGGAGGAAGGCAAGATCGATTCCTCCATGTTGGAGCAGGTCGTCGGCCAGCAGGAGGAAAGCCGGCAAACCTACCGAAAAACCAGCGTTCGGGTGGATGTGGAAAAAATCAATCACCTCGTGAACCTGGCGGAGGAAATCGGCATCGGCCTTTCCAGGCTCCAGAATTTTTTCGGGAGCGTGCCCGATATTTCCGGCGGAGAAGCAGACCAGGAGTTGGAAAACCTGCTTAAAGTCAACCGGGAGTTTCAGGAACGGGTGGCCCAGGTCCGCATGTTTCCCCTGGAGGGGACCTTCCGCCGGTTTCAGCGCATCGCCCGGGATACGGCCTTTGAACAAGGAAAAAGAGTGCGGGTGTCCCTAATCGGGGTGGACACCGAGTTGGATAAGGAAGTGATCGAACACATCACCGATCCTTTGAAACACCTGGTTCGCAACTGCGTGGACCACGGAATAGAAACTCCGGAAGAGCGGGAAGCCGCAGGCAAACTTCCGGAAGGCGTCATTGAGTTCCGGGCTTTTCAAAAAGGCGGCATGATCCTGGTGCGCATCAGCGACGACGGCCGCGGACTGGATCTGGACCGCATCGCCGAACAGGCCGTGGAGCGGGAGATCATCCAGCCCGGGGAGACGGTGGACAACTCCAACGTCCTGGATATTATTTGTCAGCCGGGCTTTTCAACCGCCAGCGCCATTACGGCCCTTTCCGGCAGGGGCGTGGGCATGGACGTGGTCAGGAACGAAGTGGAGCAACTGGGGGGAACCATGCAGATCGAAACGGAAAAGGGCAAGGGGACCACTTTTACTCTGTCCCTGCCTTTGACCTTCGCTTTGCTGGAAGCCCTGCACATTAAGGACCAGGACAGGTCCTATCTGATTCCCTTATGGGGGGTCGTGGGAACCCAGGAATACGACCCGGCTCACGTGAAGTTTTTCGGCGCAGGGGAAAGGCTCTACACCTTCCGGGGCGAGTACGTCCCCGTGGTTCACTTGTCCAAGGTGTACGGCATTGATTGCGGTGAGGACCGGGTTGGCGGGGGCTCAATTCTGGTCTTCATTGATACGTCCAGGCAGCGCTTTGGCCTCTTGGTGGATAAGGTGCTCGACCCCCATCAGGTGGTTGTAAAAAGTCTGGAATCAAATTTCAAAAGCGTTGCCGGAATCTCGGGCGCAACAATTATGGGGGATGGTTCGGTGGCCTTGGTCATGGACCTGTTTGCCTTGGAAGAAATGTTTTTCAATAGATCTTCGGCAAGGAGCGACGCATGAAAATGAAGATGTTTACCAAAATAGCCGGTGCAGCAGTTGCGGGCATCGCCCTGGCTTTTTTGGTGCTTTGGCCCATGGCCAAAGCAACGGGGGGAATCGTCGGGGGCGGCTACATCGGGTCGGAAGCATGCAAGGAATGCCATGCCAAACATTATGAGTCCTGGTCTAAAAATTCAAGAAAAGCCAAATCCTGGGAGTCCATCAACCGAATGAGGGAAGATGACGGCGACGGCGGACTGACGGAAGAGGAAATCAAGGAATGCTACCAATGCCACACCACCGGATACGGCCAGGAAACCGGGTTTGTCAACGAGACGGAAACGCCCGGCCTGAAAAACGTGGGCTGCGAAGCTTGCCACGGCCCTGGAAGGCTGCATACCGAAACCATGGAAAAAGCGCATATCGTCAAAACGCCGACCATTGAGTTGTGCGCCAAATGCCATGAACAAAAAGACGAAGACAACATCGGCAAAGTAAGGCCTTTCCGATATAAAAAAGTAATTTACGCGGGCGCCCATTGATCCATAGGGGGACTTAATGAGGAATTATATCATGTCCATTCGAAAGCGGACCCGGCTGCGCACCAAGATGCTGCTAGCTACGTTGTTCATTGTCATGCTCTTTATGGCAGCCAACCTCATCTACTTTTCTTCGGTGCAGCAGAAGATCGCCAAAACTCTCACCACCAATTTTTCCTATCAGCTAATGGCCAAAGCCATGGGCGGCTTTGAGTATCCCATGAGGCTGGGCGACACCGACAGCGTCAGGCGTGAGTTGAGGCAGACGGGCGATCAGATGAGTCAGGCCATAGGAATTACTGATGAAGAGGATGGCAAAGACGCCAAAAAAGTTTCCGAAGCCGAAAAGCGGGGCCTTAGCATCTATATAGTCAATCAGCGCAAAAAGGTCGTGTTCTCCTCTGATCCCGCCAAGGAAGGCCTGGAAGTGGTGAAGGACCGGCTCCTTTTTGACGATGACCCTCAAACAGCCCTGGACGAAGCCTTGCAGTCCACGGATAGAGGCCCTTTCGCCTTTTTGGAGGAAAAAGCCAGGGAAGTCATCAGGCAGGAAAACAATGAAAAGGTGAAAAACAACATCAGGGCCGCCATTGAGCTTGCGGACACCGACAGAATGATGGACCGGATCGGCGAAATTTTTCCCAGTGTGACCGCCGGTAATAAAAAGGCTTTGGAAAACGCCCTTCAAAAAGCCAAAACCCCGCTGCGCCCCATGGTCTTTGAGGAAACCACGGGCGAGGCGCCCTTCATGACCGCCATCAGGCCCATCTTCAACAGGGACAGTTGCACCCATTGCCATGGGAAATCCCGCAGGGTGCTGGGCGCTATGATTATCCAGCAGCCCCTGAAGGAAACCCAATCCACGGTCAGATATAATATTATCTACATGAGCGTCGCTTCCATATTGGCTTTGGGATTGCTTGTGGCCATTATTTTCAGTCTGTTCCAGAGCATGGTGACCAATCGTTTGGGCGCCTTGCAGGAAAAAACCGCCCAGGTGGCCGGCGGAGACGTCAACGTGGAAGTGTACGACGACTCAGCCGACTCCATCGGCAGGCTCACCCGCAATTTCAACACCATGATTTTGAGCATCAAGGACCGGATTGAATACGCCAACAGCCTTCAGTTGGGCATCTCAGACCCCTTCTTCATGACCGATACGGACCGTAAAATCACCTTTGTCAACGAGGCGGCCCTCAAACTGGTGGGGCTGAGCAAGCAGGAGGTGTTGGAACGGCCCTGCCATGAAGTCTTTCTGGCCTCCGTATACAAAAGCGAATGCCCCGTGCGCAGCGCCATGGAGAACGACGAGGCCGTCAGCGGCAAAAAAATCGCTCTGACCAATTCCAAAGGCGTGGAAGTTCCCATCCTGTGCAGCGCGGCCCTTCTGCGGGATTCCTCCGGCAAGATTCTGGGCGCCTTCCAGATCATGCGGGACCTCACGGCGGACGTGGAGGCGGAAACCCGCATTCGCGAGGCTTACGCCCGGGAGGAAAAGGGCAAGAAGGAACTGGAAATCAAGGTTATCGAGCTGTCAGAGGTGCTTGGCAAGGTCAGCCAGGGCGACCTTTCGCCCCGGGGAGTCCCTTCCGGCGCCAACGACTCCATGGACGTGCTCACCCATCGCATCAACGAAACCCTGGACGGCATGGCTGCTCTCATCAAACAGGTTAAGGAAGCCATCCTGCCGGTTATCAACGGCGTGCTTCGCATTTCCCGCGAAAACCAGAACCTGGCCCAGCGCACCGAACAGCAGGCGGCCGCCATGGAGGAAATCAGCGCCACTCTGGAGGAACTGGTCAGCAATACCGGAGAGAACCTGGCGAACACCCGCCATGCGGACGGCCTGTCCAAAGAGGCTGTCAAAGTGGCCCACGAGGGCGGCAGCGAGGTGGAGCGCACGGCTGCAGCCATGTCGGAAATCGAATCGGCCAGCGCCAAGGTCGTGGAAATGATGGACCTCATCAACGAGATCACCTTCCAGACCAACCTGCTTTCCATTAACGCAGCCGTGGAAGCGGCCCGGGCCGGCGAGCAGGGCAGGGGCTTCGCCGTGGTCGCCAACGAAGTCCGCAACCTGGCCAAACGCAGCGCGTCCGCGTCCAAGGACATCCAGGTGCTGGTGCGTGAGATTATGGATAAAGTCACCACCGGCCGCCAGTGGGTGGGCGAGTTGGAAGGCCGTTTCGCCAACATTGTGAAAACTTCCGGCCAAGTCTCCGACGCCTTGGGCGAGGTGTCCATGGGCAGCGAGGAAAGCTCCCGGGGCATCGAGCAGATCAACCAGGGCACCCAGGAAGTCTGCGAGGTCAACGAAAAGAACGCCTCCTTTGTGGATGAACTGGCCCAGGAAACCCAAAAGCTCAAGGAAAAGGCCCGCAAGCTCCAGGAGCTTACAGCCGTCTTTGTTCTGGGAACCGAAGACATCATTTCCCATCAAATGGATTTTAACGAAGACGCCTTTGAGCCGGAAATGCCCATGGAGCCCAGATCCTCCTTTGAAGGCCGGGAACGGCGCAGAGCCATGCCCACTTCCCGGGCGCTGAGAGACGATCTGATAAACACCAGACCGTCCATGGAGGAAATGACCGACGATCTCCTGGAACAGGAGTTTGAAGAAGGCTTCGAGGAGTTCTGATGGCTACCCAATACGTGGTTTTTTCCCTTAACGACCAATGCTACGGCGTGGAAATCTTCAAGATCAAGGAGGTTTTCAGCTATCGCAAGATTACGCCGCTGCCCCACGTCAAAGGCTTTGTTAAGGGAATCATCAACTTGCGAGGAGTCATCCTGCCGGTGTTCGATTTGCGGGAGAAATTCGGCCTGCCTTCCACGGATTACACCCCTTTCCACGTAATCATTGTGGTGGAGATAGCCGGCCGGGTTATGGGGGTGATCGCCGATGAAATTTCAGACGTGGTGGAAATTCAGGCCGATGATTTTCAGAACACGGGAAACCTGCCGCCGGGCATATCCCGGGAATACCTGGCAGGGGTGGGCAGGAAAGACGATATGATGACGATCCTTCTGGATGTGGACAGGCTGCTGAGCCAGGAGGAATTGGAAATGGTGGACGCAACCTGAAATGATTCCCGTCTTGTCTGAAACGGAGTTCGAACTATTCCGGACCTTGCTTCAAAACAAGACAGGCATTTTGTTGAAAGCCGCCAGAAGGCAAACCCTGGGCAGAAGGCTGGCCAAAAGGATGGAAGCCCTGGGGATGAGTTCGTACACCGCCTATTACCGCATGCTCAAAGCGGGAAAGAACGATGAGGAGCTCAGAGCCCTGATCAACCACGTCACGATTGATCAGACCAGCTTTTTTCGGGCCGGTCCGCAATTTGATCTCCTGGCCGGACGGATTATTCCCGAAATCATGCAGAAAAACTATGGCCTTAAACAGATGCGCATCTGGTCCGCGGGCTGTTCAAGGGGGCACGAGCCATACAGCGTGGCCATGATGCTCCAGCAGGCGGTCCGGGAGTTGGTTTCATGGGACGTCAAAATTCTGGCCACGGATATTGACAGCGACTCCTTAAAATACGCTTTTCGGGGGCGATACACCGCCAATGAAATGAGCCATGTCCCCGAAGACTATGCAACGCGCTTCTTTAAACCGCAGAGACACGGGGGGAAAAAACTGTATGCGGTTAAAGACGGACTCAGGAAACACATCCTGTTCAGGAGGCTGAACCTCCTGGAATCGCCTTATCCCATCAAAGGCCCCATGGATGTCATCCTGTGCCGCAACGTTATGATTTATTTTTCCAGGACTCAGAAGCAACAGATCATGGGGGAGTTTTTGCGGCTGTTGCCGATCGGGGGGTATCTTTGCCTGGGCGCCTCGGAATCATTGATAGGAATTGATGACCGCTTTTCCCTTATAGGGCATGCGGTGTATCAAAAACAAAAAAACTAGAGAGATGTATTTCAAACTCCCGAGGCGCCCTGCCTCATAGAATACAGGGGTTATTGCTTGAGGCGTTTTTACAGTCGCAAACTCAACAGGCAGGTAGTGCTTTTGAGGGCAGGCGAGTACCATGTTTGTACGAAAGGCGAGGTGCTGTACACCTTGCTGGGGTCCTGCATCGCTGCATGCTTGTATGACAAGGAAAGACAGATAGGCGGCATGAATCATTTTTTGCTGCCTGGCCTGGTGCACCCGGACGACATCTTCTCCTCGGAGGTCGGCCGCTACGGCATGTACGCCATGGAGTTGCTCATCGGCGATCTCATAAAAAAAGGCGCAAGACGGGATAAGCTCCAGGCAAAAATTTTCGGCGGCGGAAAGGTGCTTAAATTCCGCAAGTACGACGGAAATATTACCGGGTCCAATATTCGTTTTGCAACCAAGTATCTGGAGTTGGAAGGCATCCCCCAGGAAACCTCCGATCTCGGTGGAAAACAAGGCAGAAAAATTTTGTTTTTTTCCGACACCACCAAGGTGTTGCTAAAAAGATTTGATATGGAAGCCGATCCTACTACCCTGGACGAAGAAACCGCCTACAAGGGCAGGGTCTTCTATCCCAGGAAGGCAAAGTCTTCCGTTATTTTGTTTTAATTTGTACGAGGCGACATGAAGAAATTGCGTGTACTGATTGTGGACGATTCGCCGATTATGCAGTCCTTGCTTAAACGCATTTTATCCGCCGAAGCGGATATTGAAGTCATAGGCAGCGCCTCTGATGCCTTTGAAGCAAGAGAGATGATTATCGCCGATCCCCCGGACGTCCTGACACTGGACGTGGAAATGCCAAGAATGGACGGCATTACCTTTTTGAAAAGGCTTATGTCCTATAAGCCGTTGCCTGTGTTGATGATCAGCTCATACACCACGGAAAACAGCATTCGAACCATGGAGGCTCTGGAAGCCGGGGCTGTGGACTTTGTGCCCAAACCCGTGCACGGCGCCGCCCATCAGAGCCTGGAGTTGCTGGCTGCGGACATCGTGGCCAAAGTGCGGGCCGCGGGCCGGGCCAATATCTCCTTGGCCCCGGCGGTGCGGGTCGCCCCGAAAATGACCGCCCAAACCCGCGCCTCCAGGTTGTATAAAATCCTGGCCATCGGGGCCTCTACAGGCGGAACCACGGCGATCAGAAGACTCCTGTCCTCCATGAATTTTCATACCAACGGAATTCTGGTGGTTCAGCACATGCCTCCCAATTACACCAAGTCTTTCGCCCAACGCCTGAACGACATGGTCCCCTGCGAAGTCGTGGAGGCCGTGGACAGGGAGAGAGTGGAGAAGGATAAGGTCATAATCGCCCAGGGCGGCAAGCATATGGTTCTCGCCAGGGACAGGGCAGGGTTTTTCGTCCGGATCACGGACACGCCGCCCGTTCATCACCAAAAGCCCTCGGTTGACGTGCTTTTTGAGTCCGCCGCCCAGGTTGCGGGTAGGGAGGCTGTAGGCATTATTTTGACAGGCATGGGGGAAGATGGCGCGCGCGGCCTGCTTAGCATGCGCGAGGCCGGCTGCTTTACCGTCGCTCAGGATGAAGCCTCCTCCGTGGTCTTTGGAATGCCCAGGGCCGCCATTGAAATGGGCGCCGCAACCCGCATTGCATCCCTGGACGCCATGCCCAACGACATTCTCGCCAGCGCAAAACTGCGGTGACGGGAAGCCGGGCCTGACTCCCGGCAAAACGAATATTTGCAAAGGCTTTTTGCATTATGGCTAATATACTCGTGATAGACGACAGCAGGCTCATCGCTCATGTGGCCAAAAATATGCTCACCGCAAGGGGGCATGAGGTGACTGTGGCCACCAATGGGGAGGAGGGGCTGGAGGCTGTGGCCACCATAAAACCGGACCTGATCCTCTTGGACCTCATCATGCCGGGCATGGACGGGTATGCGGTTTGCGAAAAAATCAAAGGCTCGCCCGCCACCGCCGACATCCCCGTCATCATGCTTACCTCCAAGGCCGAAACAGCCGACAAAGTCCGCGGCCTGGAAGCAGGCGCATCCGACTACGTGACCAAACCCTTTGAAGAAGGCGAACTGGTCGCCAGGGTCAACACCCACTTACGCATCAAGGAACTCTACGAAAGCCTGCAGGAAACCAACCGCCAACTCCAGGAGCTCGCAAACCGCGACGGCTTGACCGGCCTGTATAACCACCGTTATTTCCAGGACGCCATGACCAAGGATTTCCAGCGGGCCATGCGCTATCATGAGTCCCTGTCCTGTGTCTTGTGCGACATCGACTTCTTTAAAAAGTTCAACGACACCTATGGCCATCAGACCGGCGACATCGTGCTTTCCACCCTGGCGAGAATCGTTGAGGACAGCCTGCGGGACACCGATCTGGCCGCACGATACGGCGGCGAGGAATTCGCCCTGGTCCTGTATCACACCCCGGCGGCCGCGGCCTTTATGGTGGCGGAGCGCCTGCGGGAGTCCGTGGAGCAGCACGAGTTCATCGCCAACGACCTTAGCCTGTCCGTGACCATCAGCGTGGGCGTAGCCACCTATCCCCACCCGGACATCCCGGACCATAAAACCTTGATTGAATGTGCGGATAAGGCCTTGTACAAGGCCAAAGAAAACGGCAGGAACCAGGTTATTTCCTTTTAAAGGCCCTTTCCAGGTCGTACTCCGTCCATAACAGCCAGGTGGGCCGCCCATGGGGGCATTGGGAGGGATGCTCGCAGGCTTCCAACTGCTTCAATAAAGCATCCATTTCCTGAATACTTAAGCTCTGGTGCGCGCGAACCGATCCGTGGCAGGCCATGACGATCAGGCATTCGTCCAGGGCGTCGAAAAAATGGGCGTTTCCCCCGGCTTCGGCCACTTTTTCCACCATCTCTTTTACGATCTTCCCAATGTCCGAGTTCGCCAGCATGGCGGGCGCCGCTTTGACCACAAAGGTGCGCCCCGAAAAGCGATCCACGTCAATGCCCGTCTTTTGCAAATCGGGCAGAATGCGCTCCAGGATTTCCGCCTCGATATGGGAAAGCTCAAAGGTCTCCGGAATCAGCAGATTCTGAATTTCAATCCCCCCCACTTCCATATGCTTTTTAAATTGCTCGAACAGGATTCTCTCGTGGGCCGCGTGCTGATCCACAATCAGCAAGCCTTTGGACGACCGGCAGATCACATAGGCGTTGGCGAACTGGCCCAAAGCCTTTAAATCCGAAACGCCGTCCTCAGGCGCTGCAGCAGCCTGGCTTTGCGGGGCTTTATAAGGTTCAGGCCGGGCTGTTCCCGGGTCCGGAACCGGCGGCTCCGGCCTGGAAAAAGCCGAATCCTCCCGAGGCTGGGGCGAAAGCGCGGCCGAATGGGAAGAGGGCGATGAAGGCCTTCGAGGCTCTCTGGGCGCGTCGAATCGCGGCTCCGGCCGATACATGGGCGCCTGGGGAGGCGTTGCTGCGGCCGCTTTGATCCAGGAAGGCTCTTCCTTGACGAAGGACGAAAAAGACTCCTGGCTGGGCGGCTGCCTGAACAAATCCTCGTTGGCCTCCGTGCGCACAGGCGGCTTGGGCGCCGACTTCCACGGCGTCTGATCCAGGGCGTCCAGGCTTTCCTTTACCGTCGAGGACAGGGCCTGATGCACCATGGCGCCATTGACAAAACGCACCTCCGCCTTGGCCGGATGCACGTTCACATCCACCTGGTCCGGCGGAACCCGCAAAAAGACCACGGCCACCGGGTATTTGCCCTTCATTAGGCGGCCTTTATAGCCCTCCATCAAAGCGTGGGTGACCAGCTTGTCCGTCACCAGACGGCCGTTGACAAAGATGTACAGCCCCCGTTTTGTGGTGCGGGAAAATTCCGGCATGGCCAGGCAGCCTTCAATGCTGACTTCCGGTTCTTTTTGGGAAAAGCGGATAAGCCCCGGCGCCACGTCTTTGCCAAGCACGTCTGCAATCCGGTCCTGAGGATCCTGGGCCGCAGGCCACGAAAACAACTTTCTGTCGTTGTGGATGAGTTCAAAGGCCGTCTCGGGCCAGCCCAAAGCCATGGCCGACATGGTGTCGGCTATGTGTCCCATTTCCGTGGCGACGGTTTTCAGGAATTTTCTGCGAGCGGGCACGTTGTAGAACAAATCCGCCACGGAAATCATGGTGCCCGGCGGCGCCCCGACTTCCGACACGTTAACGATCTTGCCTCCCTGCATGACCACTTTGGTTCCGGCGGGATTGTCCTTTTTTCGGGTGATCAGGGTCAGGCGGGACACCGATCCAATGGAAGGCAAAGCCTCCCCCCTAAATCCCAGGGTGCTGATGGAAAACAAATCGTCGTCCGTATAGATTTTGCTGGTGGCGTAGCGCTCCAGGCACAGGAGGGCGTCGTCCTTATCCATGCCCTCGCCGTTGTCCGCCACCTGAATCAGGGACCGCCCTCCCTTTTTCACCTCCACCACGATGCGGGTGCTTTTGGCGTCCAGGGAGTTTTCCACCAACTCCTTCAAGACCGAACTGGGCCGTTCCACCACCTCGCCGGCGGCGATTTTGTTGGTAAGAATTTCAGGGAGAATCCTGACAGGAGCCACGAAAGTTCAGCCTTTATTAAAATCGGTTTTTTTATATCAAATAAAAAAGCCCGGGAGGCCCGGCCTTGGTTTTACTTGCACATCTCGCCCCTGACCAGTCGGGCCAGGTATTCGGACTCCGCCGGGTTCAGGTCAAAGCGCATGGCTGCTTCCTGCACGATGACGGACGGCTTGGCGTCCGGGTTTTCGCTGCGAAATTCCCCAACAAACTTCACGGCGCGGCGAATGTTTTCTCCGTCTGGCATTACTGTCGACATATTTTGCTCCCCTTGCGCCCGCGTCCCCTATAAATTCGGGCGCTTTGTATGAAAATCCGTGGCCTTCTGAAAATGATGGCCAAGCCGCAATATTTTTTCTTCCTGAAAATGGCTGCCCTGCAATTGCAGACCGATAGGCAGGCCTTCCGACGAAAATCCGCACGGTACAGAAACCCCGCACACGCCCGCCAGGTTGGCGGACAGGGTGAAGATGTCGCTCAAGTACATGGTCAGCGGGTCGTCGGTGTTTTCGCCCAATTTAAACGCCGGCGTGGGCGCCACCGGAGAAATGATCGCATCGCATTTTTCAAAGGCCTTTTTGTAGTCTTCCATAATCAGGGTGCGCACCTGGGAAGCCTTGCCGTAATACGCGTCGTAATATCCCGCGGAAAGGGCGTAAGTGCCGATGATGATGCGGCGCTGCACTTCCGGGCCGAATCCGGAGGACCGGGTGGCGTGATACATGTCGATCAACGAGTCCCTTTCCTCCCTCATCCCATATTTTACGCCGTCGTACCGCGCCAGGTTGGAGCTGGCTTCCGCCGGAGCGATGACATAATACACCGCCACGCAGTACTTGGAATGAGGCAGCGAAACCTCCATCACTTCCACGCCCTGGCTTTCCAATGTCTTGATGGCCTGATCCACGGAGTTCTTTACGTCCGGGGTCAGACCGCCCATTTCGAAATACTCCTTGGGCATGCCAACCCGCATTCCCTTGACGTCTTCCTGGATGGCCGTTGTGTAGTCGGGAACCTCCACGTTTACGGAAGTGGAGTCCGAAGGATCGTAGCCCGCCACCGCCTGCAGCAAAATGGCGGCGTCTTCCACCGTCTTGGCAAAGGGGCCTATCTGATCCAGGGAGCTGGCAAACGCCACCAGCCCGTAACGGGACACCCTGCCGTACGTGGGCTTAAGCCCCACCACGCTGCAGTGGGAGCCAGGCTGGCGGATGGATCCGCCCGTGTCTGACCCGAATGCGCCCAAGCACATGTCCGCAGCCACGGCCGCGGCAGATCCGCCGCTGGATCCGCCCGGCGTCCGGGTCAGGTCCCAGGGATTCTTGGTGGTCTTAAAAGCCGAATTCTCCGTGGAGGAGCCCATGGCGAACTCGTCCATGTTGGTCTTGCCCACCAGCACCGCGCCAGCCTCTTTGAGCTTGGTTATGGACGTGGCGTCGTAGGGCGGGACGAAATTTCCCAGAATTTTGGAAGCGCAGGTGGTCGGCACGCCTTTGGTGCACATAACGTCCTTGATGGCGAGCGGAATGCCGCACAAAGGCGCGGTTTCGCCTTGGGCCAGGGCCTTGTCAGCCTTTTGAGCGGCTTCCATGGCTTCTTCCTTGCTCACGGTCAGGTAGGCGTCCACCTGGGGCTCTACGGCCTCTATGCGATCCAGCACCGCCTTGGTCAGGTCCTGGCTGGAAATCTCCTTGCTCAATAATTTTTCACGGGCTTGCCCGATGGTGAGTTCATGCAGTGCCATGAGGGCTTCTCCTATATGACCTTGGGGACGATAATATCCGTGTCTTCCCGTTCAGGCGCATTGGAAAGGGCCAGATCCGGGTCCATGGAGTCCTTAACCTTGTCTTCGCGAAAGGCGTTATTCACGGAAATGGCGTGAGAAGCCCCTTCCACTCCTTCGGTGTCCACGGTATTCAGTTGATCTACATAATCCAGAATGTCCCCAACCTGGCGGGAGAACATAGCCACTTCCTCGTCCGTCAGGTCCAGACGGGCCAGCTTGGCTACGTGGCGTACTTCCTCTTCGCTGATTTTCATGCGATTCCTCCAATAAAACGGGAAGATATAAACTATTTTTTAACGATCAGATAATCGTTCCAATCCTTGGACAGCCTTTTTGTCAGGGCCTCAGCCTCTTTTCTGCTTTTGAAATGACCCATTCTCACCCGGTAAATGGTTCTTCCCGGCTCCGGGTGAGCCTCCAGCATATAAGCGGGATAGCCCATTTTCAAGAACTTGTCCACCATTCGGGCCCCGTCCTGCTGATGGATCACCGCCGCCACCTGGACCGTCCAGAAATCGTAGGACTCTTCCTGGGCGGCGGGCTGGGCAGCCGCCGGCTGCGCAGGGGCCGGAGGCGCGGGCGGAGGCTGGCTTTGCCTGGCCGCCTGTAACGGAGCGGCCTCCCGGGCGCTTTCCGGCCTTTTGTTCGCCCTTAAATGCACCGGAGGCCCGCTATTGGCGTCGGACTCCGGGGTGATGTTTTCCTCTTGAGGAAATGAATAATCCGCCGATGGATTTTTAACCTGCTGGAAAAAATCGTATTCGCTTTTTCGGGCCAACTCCTTTTCCAGCGCTTCGGCCTGGGCCTTTTCAGCCCGAATCACAGCCGCCTTCAGACCGGCAAGCTCTTTTTGCATGGCCTCTATATCAAAGGTCATGGGGCTTTGGCCGCGCCCCACATAGATGCCCAGCGTAAACATGGCGGCCATGGACGCAAACACAAAGAGTACGAATACGAAGAATTCCTTCCTGGTAAATCGAAAATCCCTGTCCCTTGTTTTTGCTTTGGCCATTATCCCCTCCGGCGGGCGAACCGCCATGCAGAACCAGATTCCGTCGCAATCAGGCGCCAAGATGCGGAAAGAGGGCTTTTTGCTTACATGCTTTCAGGGGCCGACACGCCAAGCAGAGCCAGGCCGTTGCGAATGACCTGCCTGACCGTGGTCACCAAATCCAGCCGGGCCTTGGTTAACACAGGCGTTTGATCCTCCTTCAGCACCATGTGGTCATGGTAGAACGAATGAAAGGCCGATGCAAGCTCCCTGAGATAAAAAACGATGCGGTGAGGCTCCAAAGTCCGGGCCGCGCCCTCCACAACCTCGGGATACCGCGCCAGAGCCTTCATTAAGCGTATTTCCTCGATTTCTTTCAGGATTTCCTCATCCTTGTTCCAGTCAAAGTCCAGGGAGACCGGAAAATCCTTGGCTTTCGCCTCAATGGAGCAAATCCGCGCATGCACGTACTGGACGTACCAGACCGGGTTTTCGTTGGTCTGTTTTTTCGCCAGCTCCAGGTCAAAATCCAGGGGGCTTTCATAATGCCGTGATAGAAAGATAAACCGCGCCGCGTCCGCGCCCACTTCGTTCACCACGTCAGCAAGGGTTTCGAACGTGCCGCCCCGGGTGGTCATGGCAAGGGGCTCGCCGTCCCGAAGCAAATTGACCAGCTTGACCAAGACCACTTCAAAGGCGTCCTTGTCCCGGCCCACGGCGTCCACGGCTGCCTTCATACGGGCGATGTACCCGTGATGGTCCGCGCCCCATACGTCGATAACCCGGTCAAAGCCCCGGTCGAACTTGTTTTTGTGGTAGGCAATGTCCGAGGCGAAATAGGTGGTCAGGCCGTTGTTTCTTACAACCACCCGGTCTTTTTCGTCGCCGCGATCTTCGGTCTTGAACCACTTGGCGCCGTCTTTTTCGTAAATGTCGCCGGTTTTTTCAAAATGCTCCAGGGCGTTCTGCACGCTGTTGTCGTCGTACAGGCTTTGCTCCGAAAACCAAACGTCGTGATTAACCCGGAAGTCCTTGAGGTCTTGTTTGATGCCGTCCAGGATGTCGTTGGCCGCAAACCGGGCGCACCACAAAACGGCGTCCTCTTCCTCCATGGAATCCAGGTCGGCCAGGTTTTCGTCCTGAATGCGTTTGGCCAGATCCTTGATATAGTCGCCCTGGTAGCAATCCTTGGGAAAGTCGATTTCCTTGCCCTTAAGCTCGCAATACCGCAGCCAGGTTGACAGTCCTAAAGTGCGGATTTGCCGGCCCGAGTCGTTGATGTAATACTCCCGCTCCACCTCAAAGCCGCACATGTCCAGCAAGGCCGCCAAGGCGTCGCCGACGGCCGCGCCCCGGCCGTGACCCACATGCAGGGGGCCGGTGGGATTGGCGCTGACGAACTCCACCTGGACTTTTTGTCCGGCGCCGATTTGAGAGCGGCCGTATTCATCGCCCTTATCCAAAATGCCTTTCACCACCCGCTGCCAAAGGCTGGGACGCAAATAAAAATTGATAAACCCCGGGCCTGCGATTTCCGTCTTCACCAGAAAATTTTCCGGATCTTCCAGATTGTCCACAATGGCCTCGGCTATCTTGCGAGGGGCCATCTTTTGGACCTTGGCCATGACCATGGCGATATTGGTGGAAAAATCTCCATGGGCTTCCTGCTTGGGCTCTTCCAGGCCGGGTTGGGGAATGGCGTCCGAGGGCAATACGCCCTGTTCGTGGGCCTTGAATGCGGCCCGGGTGATCATTTCGGCAAGTATTTCTTTCATTTTTCCACGTCTGGTTTTATAATTGTTTTCAATGGATAGGGCGGTTTCGACCCTCAACCCTATTAATGTACCACGACAAATGTAATCATGATACCAAAAGGGTAAAATTTTTATTTGTTTTGCCCCCTCAAGTCAAGGCGTTTGCCAACGGCTTGAAAAAATATTATATTATGGGAATGAATACGATGAAAACATGGTTTCTGGCAACCCGGCCCTGGTCCTTTGCAATGAGCCTGATCTCCGTAGGCGTCGGCGCGGCATGGGCGGGCGATTACGGCGTGTCCTGGTTCTGGCTGATCCTCACGGCCATAGCCCTGGTTTGCATCCACGGGGCGGCCAACCTGACCAACGATTATTTCGACTATAAAAACAAGGTGGACGTCCCGGACGCGCCCACAACAAAATACCGGCCTCACCCCCTGGCGCAAAATCTTTTGACCTTGCATGAGGTCAAGTGGTTCGCATTGACTCTGTTCGCCGTGGGGATCGGTCTGGGCCTGATCATGGCCGCCGCCAAAGGATGGCCGTTGATTTTGGTGGGGGCGGCCGGCATATTTATAGCCGTGGCCTATACTGCGCCCCCTATTGCCCTGAAGTATCACGCCCTGGGCGAGCCCATGGTCTTTTTATGCTGGGGGCCGCTGGCCATCCAGGGAGCTTATTTCGTCCAGACCGGAGAATTTTCATTGCCTTTGCTGCTGGTGTCCGCGCCCTTCGGCGCCCTGGTCAGCTTGGTTCTGCTGGCCAATAACCTCCGGGACGCGGAATTCGACCGCAGACAGGGCATATCCACCATACCCGTCAGGTTCGGAGGCCGCTCCGGCCGGCTGTTGTTCGCCGGGTTGATCGCCCTGTCCTTTGGCGGAGTGGCTGCTATGGCCGTGTTCGGGCCGTTGCCCATTTGGTCCCTGGCCGTGCTCCTGGCTTTGCCCCTGGCCTGGCCCATGTTTAAAATGGTTTCTCAAGATATTCCCGATGATGCCGATGCACAAACAGCCAGGCTGGACACCGTGTTCGGGGTTCTGCTGCTGGCTTCCCTGGTATTGGAGCACGTCATATGAAAGCCAAGTCCTTCGCCGGATACGATATCTTCCTGGCGGTTGGCATTGCAGCCTTGTTGTGGTTTTTTTCCTTTTCCGTAAATTACGGCCAGTTTTGGATTAAAATAATCCTGTCCGCCCTATGCCTGGCCGGCTTGGCCCTATGGTTCGGCTCCCGCAAAAGATTTCCCAATTTTGACGCTAACGCCATTATGCTTGGCGCCGCTTCGGCCGCGATCCTGTACCTGATTTTTTGGATAGGCGGCAAAACCTCGGGCATGATCCTGCCTTTCGCCTCCCAGCAGGTGAGCGGCATATACGCCAAGGTCCTGGGGCCGCCCACCTGGATGCTGGTTCTGTTTTTATTCTTTATAACAGGGCCGTGCGAGGAGGTGTTCTGGCGAGGATACGTCCAGGACAAGCTCATGAATCGCCTGGGATCCTGGCGCGGCTGGGCCGCCGCCACCCTGCTTTACGCCGGATTTCATCTGGTGACCTTTAATTTTATGCTCATCGCCGCGGCAGGCGTGGCCGGCGCCTTTTGGGGGCTTATGTACATGCAAAACCGCAGGCTGGCCCCGGCCATCGTGTCCCACTCCCTGTGGAGCGTGTTCGCCTTTGCAATCATCCCCATCATGACCCCAGGCGCCTGAATCCCGCCCGAATCCCTTGACATCCCCCCAAAACCTTAGTTTATGAATACCAACTGCGTCAAAAAGCGCGAAAAAAGAAAAAGATAAAAGAAAACTGTAGCCTCCGGCGGTAAAGCGAAAAGAAAACTGCGCCTCCGGCGGCAAACTTTTGAAAAAGTTTGATCAAAACTTTTTCAATGGCGCTGCGCGCAGGGGGAGAATGGAAAACGTAGTTGCGCGGTTTCCGCGTCTGTGCGCCGGGTTTCCCGGCAATTGAGGGCGTGGGCGTCGAAGCCGGCATCGTAGGTTGGGTAGAGCTTGCGAAACCCAACAAATAACGCCGCGAAGCGGCCTCATTATTGTCTATCGACAAGTCTCCTCGCCCTGTAGCCGCAGGGCTTGCCCTGCTTTTTTGGGGTGGCCCTGGCAGAGCAGTACCCTGCCAGGGTTGCGTTAGCAACAGTAGGTGCGACCTAAGAGGCTTCTAAAATGGTGAATGGCGGGCGGGCGAGAAGCGTAAACTAAAACCGAAGTTCGTAGGTCGAGTCACGCGAAGCTGTGAAACGGCGCTTGAAATTTTGGATATTGTTTTGCCGCATCTGAATTCAAAGCCTAAGAAGGCCATGCGCAGCGACCCGACATTTTTGTCCTCGCCATGTAGTTGCGCGGTCTCCGCGCCCGTAACCGCCGGGTTCTCCGGCAAAACATAGGGGCAGGGTTTCCCTGCCTAAAATTTTAAAACCAGGAACACCATGGATAAAGACCCAAAAACCGTCCAGGAAATGTTCGGCAGGATCGCCGGACGCTACGACCTTATGAACACCCTCATGACCATGGGACGGGATCAGTCCTGGCGCCGGTTCGTCTTACAGACCGCTGCGCCGCCCAAGGGCGGAAGCCTGTTGGACGTGGCTTGCGGCACGGGCCCCATGGCCTTGATGGCGACGACCATGTTTCCCAGCGTTTCCGTGACTGCCGTGGATTTTACGGAAAACATGGTGCGCACAGCCCTTTCCCGGCCGGGAAGGCAAAAGGTTTCCTGGGGAATCGCCGACGGCCTGGCCTTGCCCTTTGGGGATGACAGCTTTGACGCCGTGACTTCGGGATATTTGATCCGCAATGTGCCCGACCCGTTAAAGGCTTTTCAGGAGCAGGCCAGGGTGGTCAAGCCCGGAGGAAGGGTGGTTTGCCTGGACACCTGCCCGCCGCCGGACGGTCCTTTAAAGCCTGCGATCATGGTGCACATGAAGCATGTGATTCCCTTTTTAGGGCAGATCGTGGCTAAAAACCGGAGCGCTTACGAATATCTACCGGACACCACGGCCAATTTCATGAATCCCCAGCAGCTGACGGATCTCATGAAGCAGGCCGGACTTAAAAACATCGGCTTCCGCCAATTCATGTTCAACACCCAAACCGTGGCCTGGGGGGAAAAGTAATCAATCTTCTGTCTAAACGACAGTTGCAGGAGGGGCGCTCAAGCAAACAAAGTCCTGTCCCTCCATGCCCGAACCTGATAAAATCCTCCCATCATTTTGCTGGAATAAAAGCATAAAAAAGCAGCGGCAATGCGCCGCCTAATATCGGAATTCGAAAGAAAAGGAGAAATCCATGGTGAAGCGTTTTATTGCTGTGTTTGTCGTTTTGGCCCTGGCGGTTTTGTGCATGCCGTCCTCCTCCTTTGCGGTGTTTGAGGAGTTGGTCAAGCATCCGGCGAGATCCCCAAAGCCCTATAAGCAATACGCCAGCAAGGCTCCTTATGATCGCGTGGCTCCTGCGCCGGACGTTCTGGTGGATTATCTGAGGCTGGACAACAAGCTGAATGGATACCCCGAGGTTCCCAAGGCGGCCTCGGCGGACAAGACCTTTCTCAAGGACGTCAAGGACGCGGTCCGGGAACTTCCCGCGCCGGTCCAGGCTCAGTTGAGCAAGCATTTGGCCGGGATTTTTCTGGTCAGGGAGTTGGGCACCACCAGCCTGACCGAGGTTTTGACCGTTCCGGCCAACGAGCAAAAGGGCTTTATCGTCCTGGACGTGGATTTTATCAGTAAGCCGGTCAACGAATGGGCCAGCCTGAGAGCTAACAGCCCCTTTGCGCCGGACGGCAGGGCGGAAATCAAGGCCGTGTTGGAAGAGCCGGAGAACGACAACCGCAAGGCGGCCATCCAGTACATCCTGATTCATCAGATCGGGCATTTGGTGGGGGCGGCCATCGGCGCCTTCCCAAGCTGGAATAAGGACGAACCAGCGGAAAATTTTGCATTTTCCAAGATTTCCTGGAAAACCGTGAACGGAAAAACCGTAAGCAAGTTTGACGCCGAATTCACCATGCGGCCGAAAATCAAGTTTTACTCCCTGGCCGACAGTTCCATACCCGCGGTAAAAATTCCCGAATGCTACGCGCAGCTCAGGCAGACGGATTTCGCCGACCTGTACTCCTCCCGCAATGTGTGGAGCGATTTTGCAGGCGCTTATTCCGTGTACGTGCACACGGTTTTGCAGAAAAAGCCTTGGGTCATGGAGATCTATACGGACGGGGTCAAGACCGACTCCTTTTCCTCTCCCTTGTTCAGCGAGCGGGGTATGGCCAAAGTGCAATTCCTGGAAAGCCTGTTCAAACAATAGAAACAATAACGGGGCTTAGAAGTAATGTTTTAAGATCAAGCAATCACGTCTGAACCTACGATCCATCTATATACCAGAGTCCGAGAGTCATGGTCCCTTCCCCCCTGGCGGGGGAAGGACAGGATGGGGGCGTAGTCGCGCGGTCCCCGCGCCATAGCAGTTACGAGGTCTCCTCGCCGTAGTCGCGTGGTCCCCGCGCCGTAGTAGCGAGGTTTCCTCGCCGTAAGAAAGTCACCCCCACCCCAACCCTCCCCCGTCAAGGAGGAGGGAGTTTTTGGGGGAGCGCCTTTGGCGTTTAGTTTTTCATCGCATGCAACAATCTATTGAATATGCAATAAAAATTTGATTTCTGAAAGCTGAACGGCAAACAAAAGCGGGACTGGAAAAACCAGCCCCGCTTTGCATCTCTTCTTTTTTGTCCTATCAGATCTCGCCGGCGGCAATCTTCACGAATCGCTTGAGCAGGCCATGGGACGGGTCTGTCTCGCAGGTCTGGGCGTGGAGGGCGGAGATGTCTTCGCCTTGCTTTTTTAAAGCCTCGGCCTGAAAATCGATGTACTCGTCCATATGCTCGGCGGAGAATTCGGGGTGGAATTGCACGCCCCAGGCCCGCTCCCCAACCCGAATGGCGTGGTGAGGCTCAAAATCATTATACGCCAAAAGCACGGCGCCTTCGGGCAGTTCCAGAACCGCCTGGGTGTGGGTGGCGTGGCCGAAATACTTCGGCGGCATGTTCCGGAACAACAGGTCGGACGCCGCCTCGGCGGTTCCAAATATCTCTTTTGTTCCCACTTCCTTGCCCTTGGGATTGTTCCCGGCCTTGCCGCCCGCCGCCCGCCCCAATAGCTGATGCCCGAAGCATACACCCAAAAACGGAACGTTTTCTTCAATAATCCGCCGGATATAGGCTTCGGTGCGCAAAATCCACGGGTCGGGGTCCGTGACCATGGAATGGGAGCCGGTCATGATCGCGCCTGAAAAGGCTCCCATCTCGGGCAGGGGGACGTCTTCCCGGAAATCCACGATCATAACCTGATCCTGGGAAAGGCCGGCGTAATGCATGGTCCAGTCTTCGAAGTCTCCGAATTTTTTCCGGGTTTCGGGAAAGGTGCCGCCGGCCTTGATAATCAATATGGGTAACATTCTATAACTTCCTGACTATGCGCCTAAAGCAAGCGCTTTGGCGCGGCTGACTCCACCCTGTCTCCCCGATTGACTTCCTTGTCCGACAATCCGGACGGAATTGCAACTATTCTTCCTTCACGGCAGCGACGAAAGCGGGCAAAAAGTCCATGGCGTCCTCCACAATGCAGTAGTCCGAAATGGAGAAAATCGGCGCATGGGGGTCAGTGTTGATGGAAACCACAAATTGGGATCCGCTCATGCCCACTACATGCTGAAAGGCCCCGGACACGCCGCATCCCATGTAAAACTTGGGCGCCACGGTCTGGCCGGTCACGCCGATCTGGGCTTTGTAAGGCAGCCAGCCCATGTCGCAGGCGATGCGCGAGCCCGCCACGGCCGACCGGGAGAACAAGGCTGCGGCCTCTTCCACCAACTCGATGTTTTCCTCCGAGCCCATGCCGCGCCCGGCGCAAATCACCACCTGAGCCTGAGCCAGCCCCAGGTCCGCGCCCTCGGTCTCCTCCGCGCCCACGTACAAAGTCCCTTCCGGGGCTTTGTCGTAATCCCTGAGGGTTACCTCGCCCAGAGCCGCCGCCTTTTCCGCCTGGCCGAAGCTGCCGGGCAGCGCCCCGACCACCACTTTGTCGGCTATGGGCTTGATTTTCTGGGAGAATTTTCCGTTAAAAACCGGACGGATAAACGCGTCTTCCTCCGGCTTGAACTCCATGGCGCCCGATATAAACGAAGCGCCCCATTTGGCGGCCAGGGCAGGGCCCAGGTCCATGCCAAGGGATGTGTGAGGCAGTACGATATATGCGAAATCGTCTGTTTCTGCGGCATTCAACACCGCGTTCCGAAACGCCTCGCCGGTGTAATGCTCCAGGGATTTGCCTGAAAATCCAAGAACCTGCACCCCGAATTCCGCAAGCTGGGCCGCAGCGGCCCCGGCGTCTTTCGCCAGGACGACAGCCTGCACGTTTTCCAATGATCCCGAAAGGATGCGGGCGCATTCCACGCATTCCAGGGTTGCGGGGGTTATCTGGCCTTCCTTGTGCTCCGCGACCACAAGGGCTTTTTTGACGTCCGAACTCATAACAGGGCCCTCTCTTTCAGGATGGAAACCAATTGCCGGGCTTTTTCCGCGGTGGAGCCTTCCAGGAACACTCCCTGGCCTTTTTGCTTGGGAGGCGCTGCGCCCAGGATTTGGTCAACTGGTCTACTGGGTGACTGGCCTGACGGTCCGACCACTTCCAGTTCCTGCTTGTTGGCCCGCATCATATTGCTCAGGCTGGGATACCGGGGCTGGCGGGTTCCGCTCTGGATGGTGACCAGGGCGGGCAAGGTCAGTTGGATGGTTTCCTGAACGCCTCCCTCTCCCTCACGCAGAACGTCCACGGCGTTTTTATCCGTGGGCTTTTCCAATGATATGGCGGACGTAACCCACGGCAGGTCCAGGATGCCAGCGATCATCGGCCCAACGGCGCCGGCCATCTCGTCTTCGGACATGACCCCGCACATAATCAGGTCGTAGTTTTTATCTTTAACGGCTGAGGCAATCAGGGACGCGGTTTCAAACGAAGTAAGCGCCCGGTCTTCGTCCACCGGGATGAATATCCCGTTGGAGGCGCCCATGGCCAAGGCCCGGCGCAGGGAGGCCTCGGCCTCCTCCGGCCCCACCGTGACGGCTTCCACCTCTACACCGTCCATGGATTCTTTCAGGCGCATGGCTTCTTCCATGGCGTATTCGTCCAGGCGGTTCATAACGTACGAATCCCTCTTGGGCGTGACCCGGCCGCCCGGAGTCAACTCCAGGTCCACCTCGGGATCCGGGACCTGTTTCACGCAAACCAGAATCTTCATTGCAACTCCTTGTGTTGAACCAAAAAATTATCGGTTAAGGATTTGACCCTGTTTCCCAAACCGTTGTATACCAGGGACAAGCCCGGTAATCATAGCAAACGCGAATTGGTTTCAGCAAGTTTTCCAACGGCATTTTTCAGACATAGCCCGAATCTTCAGGCCGGGAGCCTAAGTTATGAACGGTATTCTTCAAAAGCTCGTCCATCAGCCTTACCGCTTTTTCAAACAAGACCTCTGGGAGATCAAAACCCGGAACCAGCCCCGGTACAAGGCCATGGGAGTCCGGTTTTTGCGGGTGCCGGCCCTGGCCGTGAACGACTTCTTGCGGGACAATTGCTGGATGCGCGCCTCGGCCCTAACCTATTATTCGCTTTTGGGCATTGTGCCGCTGCTGGCCATGATCATGGGCATCGCCCGGGGCATGGGCTTCGAGGCCCGGATCGAAGAACTGCTCCTGCATGAATTCGGCGCGCAGGAACTAGTGTTGACAAAGGTCCTGGAGTTCGCCAAGGCCATGCTTTCCAACACCAGGGGAGGGGTGGTCAACGGCCTGTGGATGCTGCTATTGCTGTGGACCGTCATTCGCTTGTTCGGAAACATCGAGATCGCCTTCAACCAGATCTGGGGATTCGCCAAGGGCCGGAGCCAGGCCCGCAAGGTTATCGACTACCTGGCCGTGGCCCTGCTTATGCCCGTGCTATGGCTACCCGCCAGCAGCGCCCAGGTGCTCATTGCCAGCCAGATAGAAGCCTACACCCAATGGGCCTTTTTGCAGAACGTGGGCGATATCATCCAGTTTACGCTTCTGTTTTTCCTGCCCTTCGCTATGATCTGGGTCTTGTTCTCCTGCCTGTATATATTCATGCCAAACGGCTCGGTCAGTTGGACCTCGGGCATCGTGGCCGGCATTGTGGCGGGCAGCGCATTCCAGCTTTTTCAACGGTTTTATATCGAATTCCAGGTGGGCGTGGCCAGAAACAACGCCATCTACGGCAGCTTCGCGGCCCTGCCCCTATTCCTTATTTGGCTGTATATGTCGTGGGTGATCGTCCTGTTCGGAGCGGAAATCGCCTTTGCGCACCAGCACTCCCGGGATAACGATTTTTCTCCAACCCTTCGAAAAACCAGCTTTTTCCTGAAAAAATACGCGGCATTGCAAATTATGGAGCTGATCGTCCATGGCTTCACGGCCGGAGACGGTCAACACACCGAAGACCAAATATCCTACATCCTGGACCTGCCAAGAAGCCTCACCGCCGAGGTCCTGGACATGCTCCAACAAGCAGGGCTCGTAGTCCCCGTTAAATCATCCAACAAACACCCCGCATACCTCCCAGGCATGGACCCGGACGCCCTCACAACCCAACTCGTCCTGGAACGCCTGGAACAAGTGGGAACCTCCAGCTTTAACCAAACCGAAAACCCCATCGCAGACAATGCAAGAGACGCCCTGGACCACTTCAGCATAGCCATGAAACAATCCCCTGCCAATAAACCCTTTAAAGCGCTAAACAAAGAAGAAGATTGAAATATGCGCAAAAGAGAATAGATAAAAAAAGAAAAGATTAAAGGATTTTTTGCCTCCGGCGAAAAGCGATAAAAGCCGGAAAGAGCAAATGAGTTTCTTGCCTCCGGCGGCAAACTTTTGAAAAAGTTTGATCAAAACTTTTTAAAATGGCGCTCCGCGCAGGGGGATGGATAATCGTAGGGGCGCCGCCTGCCGCGCATTGTAGTTGCGGGGTCTCCCCGCCCCGTAGCCGTGCGGTCCCCGCGCATTGTAGTAGTGCGATTTCCCCGCCCCGTAGTTGCGAGGTCTCCTCGCATTTGCATCCCCAGGGCTTGCCCTGCATCTTTTGGGTGGCCCGGACAACGCAGTTTGTTGTCTGGGTTGCGTTAGCAACAAAAGGTGCGGCCGAAAAGGCTTCCTGAAATCATTGAAGGCGGGCGGACGAAAAGCGTAAACAGAAATCGGTTTTCACCGTGGTAGCGCGGTTTCCGCGCCCGTAGTCGCGAGGTCCCCTCGCATTGTAGTAGCGCGATTTCCCCGCCCCATAGTCGCAAGGTCTCCTCGCATTTGCATCCCCAGGGCTTGCCCTGCATCTTTTGGGTGGCCCAGACAACGCAGTTTGTTGTCTGGGTTGCGTTAGCAACAAAAGGTGCGGCTGAAAAGGCTTCTTAAGATCATTGAAGGCGGGCGGACGAAAAGCGTAAACTGAAATCGGTTTTCACCGTGGTAGCGCGATTTCCGCGCCCGTAGCCGCGAGGTCTCCTCGCCCTGTATTAGAACGAGGAGACCTCGCAACTACATAAAAACGTTTTCGAATGAGGATTTCCGGCCGCAAGACATCTGTTAATTCCATAAGATTTGGAGCAACTCTTATTGTTTATCGTCCCCCGGCATTGCATGCCGCGGCTGGCCTTTGTGGAGGAGTTGCGAAATACTTTCAGGGGCGCTCCGTCCATGGATAGATCTTAATATTCATGGAACACCTTAATTTTGTTATGCGTTTCAGCGTTTCGGGAGATAGTTCAAAATCTATTGGGGCGTCAAGGACCCCGCATTCAAATCCGATGTCGAACATTTTCATTTGGCAATCCTGCAGCAGCTTTTGCGCCTCGTGGGGAATTTTATCCAAGGCGTTAAGAATTTTTACGATATCGGCTTCAGGCGTTTTATTAACTCAAGTTTCGCACAAGAAATATGGGAGGGGGACAGATATAACCATTTGAAATAATATAAAAAATACTTGAAAAGCGGCCTTAATTGTGTAATATTAGACATCGCCAAACACCTAATAACACACAAGAAAGAGCCGCTATGAATACAAGTAAAACATTTTCCCTCTCAATGCAAAAACAAATTCAAAACACCAGCATTTCCATGGATTCTGAAATCAATTCAGCATTCAGGGAACTGAAATTCCGGTCGCTCCTGAGACGCAGCGGCATTGTCAAAAAACGGGGATATGACACGGTCGGGCTAATGTTTTTGTTTGTGCTGCTGCCTTTTCTGAAAAGG
>NZ_AUCT01000029.1 GCF_000429905.1 Desulfatibacillum aliphaticivorans DSM 15576
GAATTCAAAAAAAACTACTCCTATAAAAAAAGGACAGGGAGCGGTTTTGCCTCTTGACACGTATTACCCATAACAGGTTGGGGTAGAGCGCTGAAACAGCTCTTTGAAGTAAAGAAAGTGCATCCCGCCTAAATCGATTTTAACGTTTGCGTCGCCGCCGCGAAACCCAACAACACAGCACGGCTGCTACGGCCGCCATCCTCCGTCATCCTCGTGGAGGGAGGCTGGATATGGATACAAAGTCATGAAAATGAATGAGCAAATGACTCGAATGGCCGCAATTTGGAATCAGTCGCCGCCTTCCCATCATTTCCCTTAGCCCCCAGTTTAGTCTTTTCCAAGCCGAGGTCTGAAACAAACTTATCATTGACGCGTTGACCCATAAATTATATAGATTTTATCTTGTACGGAATTCTACCAGGGCAGGAGTTAAAGCGTGGTTTTAGCAATCCGAATAGTACTTACGATCATATTTTCCGTCGTCCTCATGCGCCTTTTTCGCCCGGAGGTTCATCTTGCGTGGGGAATTGTTCTGGGATGCTTTTTGTTGGGAATCGTATACATCCGGGAGCATTTCAGAAAAAAACAATCAAACGATAAATCCGACGCATTATGAAGCAAATCGTTTTAGGCACCGCCGGCCATATTGACCACGGCAAGACAAGCCTGATTAAGGCCCTTACGGGCATTGACACGGACCGCCTCCAGGAGGAGAAGGCCCGGGGAATCACCATAGAGCTGGGCTTTGCGTCCATTGACCTTCCCAGCGGGCAGCGGGTGGGCATTGTGGACGTGCCCGGCCATGAAAAATTCGTAAAAAACATGGTGGCCGGGGCCACGGGAATCGACGTGGTGGCCATGGTCATCGCCGCGGACGAAGGCGTCATGCCCCAGACCCGGGAGCATCTGGACATCTGCTCGCTGCTGGCCATCGAACACGGCATGGTGGTTCTGACCAAATCGGACATGGTGGACGAAGAATGGCTGGAGATGGTGACCGAAGACGTCATGGAATATCTCCAGGGCACCTTTCTGGAAGACGCCCCCATTGTCCATGTTTCGTCCGTCACCGGCCAGGGCATGGAGGAGTTCAAGTCCATCCTGGACTCCATTTGCAAAAAAATCCCAGATCTTCCGCCTTCCGGGCTGTTTCGCCTGCCCGTGGACCGGGTGTTCACCATGCACGGATTCGGCACGGTCATCACCGGCACCCTGACGTCCGGAAAGATTCAGGTGGGCGATCCCGTGGAGATCTATCCTTCGGGCGTCATGTCCAAGGTCCGGGGCATTCAGGTGCATAACGACGCCATGAACGAAGCCCAGTCCGGCATGCGCACGGCGATCAATTTCCAGGGTTTGGAAAAGGAATCGGTCAACCGGGGCGACGTCCTGGCCTCGCCGGGGGCTTTATTCCCCAGCTATATGGTGGACATTCATTTGGAGGCCTTAAAGAGCCTGACCAAGCCCATCAAAACCCGCCAAAAGGTGCGTTTTCACACCGGTTCCAGCGAAATCATGGGCCACGTGATCCTGTTGAACAAAAACGAACTGCTCCCCGGAGAAAGCGCTTTGGCCCAAATGCGGCTGGACGCTCCCGTGACCGTGGTCAAGGACGACCATTTTGTCATCCGCAGCTATTCCCCGGTGGATACTATCGGCGGCGGCCGCATTTTAAACCCGGTCCCTACCAAGCACAAAGCCAACAGGCCCGAAGTGATCGAGCACCTGGAAATGCTTTTGGACGCCGATCCCATGGAAATGGTCAGCCAGCTTGTTTCGGGGGCCAGTTACGCTGGCGCGTCTTTCGCCCAGTTGCTGGTCATGACCAATCTTCCGGCCAAGAAGCTGCAGGAAATGACAAACAAACTCCTGTCCCAGAAAACCCTGGTGACTGTGGACAAGGAAAGCAAGACCTACCTGCATAAAAAAATCATGGACTCCCTGGAAAAGCGGGCCGTCTCGTATATGGAGGATTACCACAAGGCCAATCCCCTGAAAAACGGCATGCCCAAGGAAGAGCTGAAAAGCAAGTTCCCGCCGATCCTGAGCGCTAAGACCTTTCATATGCTTTTGGAAATCATGACCTCCGCGGGCCTGGCGGTCCTGGAAGAGGACCTGATCCGGCTGGCGTCCCACACGGTTTCCCTGCAGCAGGACCAGGAGGAGGTCCGGGCCAAGATCGCCCAGGCTTACAAGGACGGCAAGCTCATGCCTCCGTATCTCAAGGAGATCGTCCAATCCATGTCCCTGGACCCGGCCAAAACCAAGGACTTGATTTCCCATATGGTGAGCGAACAAACCATCGTAAAGGTCAAGGAAGACTTATATTTTGACGCCGGCGCCATCCAGGACCTGAAGGACAGGCTCACGGCCTTTTTAAAGGAAAACGGGGAGATTTCCATGCCCCAGTTCAAGGAAATGACCGGAGCTTCCAGAAAATACGTCATCCCCCTTATGGAGCATTTCGACTCCATCAGGCTCACCTTGCGGGTGGGGGACAACCGGAAGCTGCGATAACACTCTTTTGAAGCGCCCTATTGGAAACCGGAAAGGAAAATTACCATGGATAAAGATGCAGTTCTCGCTAAAATAAGCCAATGGGGATCCGCCCTCTGGATCTGGATGCAGGACAGGAAGCACATGGCCTATGTGTTTATAGGCATGGTGGTTTTTATGATCCTGCTGTCCATCATGGTTTTCTCCGGAGGCGTGGAATCCCCGCAATATCAGACCGCCTCCAACTCGCATGCCACAGTCAGCAGCCACACAACAACGCCTGCGAAAGCGGTCTCCCACGATACGGCAGCCGCTGCCGCGCATGATACAGCAGCCGCCGCGGAATCCCACACTGCTCCGGCCGTTAAGGAAGAAACCACGCACAAGGCCGCGCCTGCAGCTTCTTCGCATGCCGCTCCGGTCGTACATTCCAACTTTCCCAAGGGCGTCTTTTTTGTAGAGCAGGCCATGAAGCCCATGCAATACGAACTGGACGGCCGGTTCTGGGGCTGGCGTCCCAATGACATCACCCGCCAGTTTACGGACAACGTCAACGAATTTCAGCTTGGAGTCCTGGAAGCCACCCGCCGCACCACGGAAAATCTGGCCAAGCGCCTTTCCCGCACCGGCGACACCGACTCTTTCGACCCCAATCTGGAACTGGCCATGAACCAGTTCATGATCGGCGCCAAAAGCCTTGTCTTTCCCTCTGCCGAAGGCGCCTACTCCACGGGCCTCAAGGAAATGGAAAAATACAAGGAGCGCCTGAAAAAGGGACAGGCCAGATTCTACGTCAGGTCCGACAACCTGATTCCCCTGCTCAAGGATTACCGGGACCTTCTGGGAAGCTGCGACGAAAACCTGGTCAAGTCCCACGAAGACAACGGCGAAGAGGTCAGCACCTTCAGCGCAGACAACTACCTGTATTACTCCAAGGGCGTGGCCAGCGCCGTGCACACCATGCTGGAAGGCATCCTGGTGGACTTCCAGGAAACCCTGGAGCCCAGGCACGGTGAAGAGTTGATCGAGCACGCCATCCACTCCCTGCATATGGCCAAGGAAATGGATCCCTGGCTGGTCACCGAAGGCGCCAGCGACGGATTCATCGCCAATCACCGCGCCAACATGGCCGCGCCCATCAGCCACGCCCGGTTCTATTTGGACAAGTTGATCGAAACCTTGTCCACCTAAACAACTCAGACACATCGCTAAAAACAGAATCCCCGCATGGGCCTGAAAGCCTGTGCGGGGATTTTTTTATTTTTCAGGGACGAATGCCAGGCAATCCCTACCGTTTCATCCTTGAAGCGGTTTTGGTTCTATTCATTAGGCGCCTGGCGGAATTGCATGGTTGTTTGGTTGTCGGTCAAGGTCAGATATAACACGCCGCCCTCGACTTTAAACGCGGCGACTTGCTGCAAATTATCCGCAAAAATGATGTCCTGCGAATCCCTGCAGAACATTTTGGTGGACATCATGGGGCCGAAAGAGAGTTTGCCCTGGCTGATTTTATAAGTCCCGCCGCCTCTGTTGCAGTCAAACTTCACCTGCGCACGGCCGTCAGCCAAAAAGATCGTGTAGCGCTCAGGGGCAATAACCGTGACATCGTGCTGCGGCCCCTTGGTGACGGTCCATTGCCAGGTTTTATTCAAAACAGCCCCAGGATCCGTGCTGGATAATTGGGCGTTTCCGCCGCCGGTTGCGCAGCCCAAAGTGATGAGACAAAGCATCAATACCGTGAAAGTTCTACCCATGTTCCTTCTCCCGCTTCATAAAAGGATTAAACAATGAAGAAAGCCTCGCCCGTTACGCTGAAATCACGCGCATAGACATTTCTCTTTCAGTTTGTGAGATTGAATCAGTATACTCGCAAAGATTGGGCGCGGCAACAATTGCGCCCAAGTTGGATTCCAAACGCCGTCCTTTACGAAGCCAGACGCCGTTACGCCTATTCCAGGCGATTGGCCAGCAACTGGCAGACGCCGTCGGAAAAAAGCATGCCCTTTTTGGTCAGGGCGAAGGATTGGGAGGATTCCCTGGCAAGGCCCTCATCCTGCAGACGCTTCCAGTCCGGTCCGAAAATGTCCAAAAACTCCCGGTCGAACCGCTGGAAAAAAGCCCCGGCGTCAATCCCTTTTGCCTGGCGCAACCCGGTGTAGAGCCACTCAAGCATGTGCTGCTCTTCCGTGAGTATTTCCGACTCTTCCATGGGCATTCGTCCTGCATTCACCATGGCAAGATAAATTTCCAGGTCGGAAACGTTCCATTGCCTGCCGATTTCCAAAAAGGAATGGGCGGCCGGTCCAAGGCCGAGATAGGGGGCGTGGTTCCAGTAGTGAAGGTTGTGGCGGCAGGCTTTTTCCCGTCCGCGGGAAAAGTTGGATATCTCGTAATGGAGAAATCCTTTACTTTCCAGAAAGTCCGAGGTGTGGAGAAAAAGCTCCCCCACCCTGCCCTCGTCCATGGGGGAGAACTCCCCCCGCTCCAACGCGCGCCCCAGGGGCGTGGATTCTTCTATGGTTAGGATGTAACAGGACAAATGGTCCGGGCCGTAAGCCAGCACGTCTTCCAGGTCCTTGGTCCAGGATTCTCTTGTCTGGCCCGGAACGCCGTAAATCAGGTCGCACCCCACGGAATCAAACCCAGCCTCCATGGCCCAGTCCAAAGCCAACCTGGCTTCGAAAGCGCTATGAATCCGGCCCAGGAATTGCAGCGTTTGGTCGTCCAACGATTGAACGCCCAGGCTGATCCGGTTGACGCCCGCTTGTTGAAAAGCCTCCAGATCGTTTTGAGAGACCGTGCCGGGATTGGCTTCCAGCGTGACTTCCGCGTCCGGGGCGATTCCGAAAATCAGACTGGCCCTTTCCAGGATTTCAGCCACGCGGCCGGGGGGCAGAACCGAAGGGGTGCCGCCCCCGAAAAATACGGTGTCAAAGGGGCCTGCATCCCAATCCCTGATTTGCATTTCCCGTTTCAAAGCCTGGATGTAAGCCGGGATTGCGGAGTCATCCGTCACCGAATAAAAATCGCAATACCGGCATTTTTTTCTGCAAAAGGGAACGTGGATGTACAAGCCGCCCATGGCGCCTCCCGGTTTTTCCGGCCTGGCAGGCCCTTACACGAACCGCTGCATGAGTTCGTAAATGATGGAATCCACATTTTCCGGATTGGCGCCAAGGCGGTTGACCACGCCCTGGGCCTGACTAAGCTGCCCCGGGTCTTTCATATCTTCCAGCCCCCGGAAGATGCCCGCGCGCCGGCCCACCTGATATAGAACCTGTTGGTCCGGAGGCAGGGCCAGAAAATCCTTAACCTGGGCGGTCATTTTCTCCTTGTCCTGGGGATACCTGCCTTCCAGGGTTTCAAACAGGTTCAAAATGTGGTCGCTCTTTAAGTAGCTTGTAACGCCGTCCAGGGTTTCCAGGAACAAAAGCAGCTCCTTGGCGGTTTCCACCCCAGTGAGAAGGTCGAAGGCGCCTTCCTGGTGCTCCTGATAAATGGGCGCGTTGGGCGGCAGGGCCAGACTGCGAACGCGAATGAAATCCGCATTAATCTGGTTGAGGGCGTCCGCGGTTTCCAAAGCATGGTCTTCGCTCAAATCCCGGCCGCCCAATCCGGGCATGACGTATTCGGACAATTCCATGCCCGCATCTTTCACCAGCCTCCCGGCTTTAATATGGGTCGCTTTGTCCACGCCCTTTTTCACCCGTTTCAATACCTTGTCCGATCCGGACTCCATGCCGATATGGATGCGGTTGAGCCCCGCCTCGGCCATGGCGGTCAGGTCTTCCAGGCTGATTCGGGCGATGGTGTGGGACCGGGCGTAAGAGGTGATGCGTTTGGTCCACGGGAACCTCCTGCGCAAATGCTGCAGGATTTCAATCAAGTCCTTGGGCTTGATAATCAGGCTGTTGGCGTCCTGGAGGAAAATGGACTCCATGCCGTAGTTGATCCAGTTGACGGCGGCCTGATAAGCTACGGGATCCTGGGGGTTGACCGTACGCACAGCCTCCTGAAGCTCCTGGTGCGTGATGCGGTCCTGCTTTTCCAGTATGGGCAGGATTCTTTCAAGATACCTGTGGACGGCCTCGATGTCTTCAATAACATGGTCCTTGGACCGCAGGGAAAACTGGGAGCCTTTATAAACCGGGCAAAAAGTGCACCGGTTCCACGGACAGTTCCGGGACACGCGAATAAGCAGGCTGCGCGCCTCGCTGGGCGGCCGTATGGGGCCCTGTTCAAACCCGTTATAGGTTTCCGCTTTACTTTTTCTCGCCTCTTTTTGACTCTGAGCCATACGTCAGCCTCCCCTTGTCTTCAATATTCACGTTGCCCGCTCTTTGCCTTCAGATTACCACGGGCGGCGGCGAGCCGCAAGGCATGCCTTTCAACGCCGAATTGTTAAAAAATTGTAAGTTGGACTGCAATACCTGCTTTGCATTTTTGCTGGCATGTGATATAGCCGATCCATGCTTACAATAAGACTTTCCCTCAGCTTGGCAACAAAGGCTTTTGTCCTGGCTGGAATCCTGACATCTCTCATGATTCCTTGCGCTCCTGCGTCTTATGCATGGGAGCAATCCCTGGATGCGGAAACGCCCTTGCAGTACACTATCCACATAACGGAAAAGGGCGACACCCTTTGCGACATGGCGGCCAGCCTGGATGTGTACGGCTCTTGCCTTAAGTGGCCCCAGCTGTATTACTATAATATTGAGGAAATTCGGGACGCCATCCCCCATGATATGGATCTGCCCTTCACTCCGCTGCCTCCGGGTCTGAGCATCGCCATTGTGCACCCCAGCAACGTGAAGGAGCGCGCCAGGAAGATCAACCGCGAATTCCGGAACTTTTGGACCATCAACGTCATGTCCCGGGATCAGTCCAGGGATCTGTCGGAACTGGCCTTGGCCCTCATGGATCAGGGCTACTACTGCTACATCACCAAATTCGTAACGGAGGATACGGTTTGGAAAAGGCTTAGGGTCGGATTTTTTCCCAGTTTGGAAATCACCCGGGAAATACAGCAGGAATTGGGGGAAAAAATGGGCCTGAACGATGCATGGATTGTCAAAGCTTCTTCCGAAGAGGTGCTGGAATTCGTGGGTTTTTTGGAGTAGCTTTTTCTGACCTTTCCGCCCGGCGGCCTTCCAGCCCCTTTTTCACGCTGTGAAATACCTCACTCCATAGATGTCACTTCATGTTTTCCCTTGCGCTATCAAACCATTTTTTCTATAAAGAACTTTTAATTCTTATACTTATACTTTTTTATGGAGGTAATGCACATTGGGCGATAATCAAATTAACTTCCAAACCATCCCCATGCACGGAAACCGCCGCAGCGTGGGTTGCGATGAAACCCGCGAAAAAATTTTGAATAACATGGTTATCGTGGGCGGCCCGTACCGGGGCGGAACAACCATTCTGACGGATTTCATCAACTCCCATGAAGAAATTTGCGTTGCCAGCGACTTTCTGGAAAGGGAGCACACCTCCATCTTTTATTTCGCCGGCCAAACCGGCTTATGCGCCTATGTGAAAAACCCGGAACTGTCCCAATACACGGCCCGGGGCATCATCGCCAACGGCGTGTTCGATGGCGAGCATATTGTGGGCCTGACCAAAATCCTGGGCAACGGGTTTAAAAACGAGCGCTTCACCTACCGGGGCGACAAGCGTTTTGTCATCAACGACCTGGGCCGTTACACCCTGCCCATCGAACAGTTTCACCAACGCCACAGGCTGGCCATGAAACACCCCGAGGTGGCTTATTGCTTTCCCAGGCTGGCCGGCGTTCTGAACAAGGCCAAAATACTGCTCACCTATCGGCCCATGCAGTATGTGGTTCGCTCCTGGGTGCGCGCCACCACGTCCAAACCCGGAACCTGGGCGGACCTGTTTGACGTCTGGCTGGACGACGAGGGCAAGAAAGCCCTGCCCGTCCACGTCCCCCACGATCTTAAGGACGCCTGGCAGGATTACAACGTCTTCCAGAGAATCGTCTGCTTCAATAATGAGTTGTACAAAGCCTTCCTGAATGGCGTTCGCACCCTGGACCGGGACCGCTTCCTGCTTTTGCACCACCAAAACCTGGTGGAGCACCCGGACCTGCACCGCAAAGCCATCTGCAGCTTTATCGGCATTTCGGACCGGTCCCGGAGCATGTTTGAGTTCCAGAAGAAATTCCTGCGCAACCGGAACAAGGAAATCTCGTTTACGGACGAACAAAACGCCCAGGCCAAGGAAGTGCTGGGCATGAGCCTTAAGGAAACCCAGGAAGCCTTTGAAGAGGAATTCGTCAAGGAACTCACGATTGTGCCGCGCAAACTGGCCACCACGACGCCTAAAGAGCCTCCCAAGGCCATGGTGACGCCCATGTTTTTCCAGCAAAGCGCATAAATTTATGAGTGACGTTCCAAGCAAAATCGTGTTGAATCGAGAAGGATCTTACGCAGATCCTTACAAAGTGACGACAATTATAACGGAGCCCTCCGGAGGCGCGCCGGAAAATCCATTAATCATCCTATTGTCAAGAGGGGCCTTCCTCCACGTTGAAAGCCCCGCAATGGCGAAAACCAGACAATGGATGGCGGACGGACTGAACGCCGTATGCATTGAAAGCAACTGCTTCATGACCGATTTTTTGAATATTCCGTCCCCCAGGCACAATTATCGCCTCACGGGCGGGTTGACGGACGAAATTTCGGGCGCCTTCAAAAACGGGATGGATTTGCAGGAACTGATCGCAGAATGCAAGAAAAAGAATGTTCACCCTGAGTTGCTATGCTCATTCAAACAAACTCCCCGCGGCCTGAAGCATATGTTTTTTCTGCAGGCTTTTGACATATTAACGGGTTTTGTCAACGCTCTGGAATCCTTGCAAGGCAACGGAGTGGTTCCGGAACGGATCATGGCCGCCGGCTTTTCTCACGGCGGCAACATGGTGCATATCTGCAATGCTTTTTGGCCGGGCCTTTTTAGCCTTGTTGTGGATGACTCCTCTATTGGGGAAGTGGATTACATCAAAACCCCCAGAAGGGTCTCTGTGCAAATTAACGGTCTCGCTGTTTCCTTTATTTGGAATTTCGACAGCCTTGTGGATGATGTGGAGCCGGATTTATACTATCCGGAAAAAATCTACGCCCAACTCAACGGAACATTCCCCCCGCCTGATATGTTCTTTTTTTCCAATGAAGAGGATGTAATCGGCGCCGCAGCAAAAAAAGAAACTTTGTGGGGAGAAAGGACCGGTTGCCATATATTCACGGCAAACAAGGAAAACCGTTTTCTGGAGGGGCTGTATAACTCGAGCGGCCACGCGGATTCCGACCGGACAGCTTTGATACAAAAGGCCCTGGACCTGGCATCTTCCCCAAAAAAATCCGGGACGGCGGAAAAGCCCGAACGTATTCGATTCAAAACAACACATTTTCTCTATGAGGTGGACCTCCCTTTCACCAGGAATGAGGCCGTCTCTATCAAGCCAATATAAGACCAAAGGGAGAACGACCGAACTATGATCATTATATCAGGTACTTACAGAACAGGCACCAGCCTTATGATGCAAATCATGGAGGAAGCGGGATTCGACGTTCTGGGGGAAAAATTCCCCAAAGCCTGGAAAGGCGCCAACAACCACCTTAATAAGGAAGGCTTTTACGAATCCCGATGGATCGACAAAGGCGTCAACAAGGAAAACTGCAAGCTGGACCCCAAAGCCACCCAGCTCAAAGCCTGCAAGGTCTTCACCCACGGCTTGGCCACCACCGACATTGAATACATGCACAAATGCATTCTCATGACCCGCGATTGGCGGGAGCAGCACAATTCCGCCACGATCCTGGACGAAACCAACCGGAAGTCCCACGGTAAAAAACTGGTGGGCTACTATCCCCCCGGACAGGTCTTTTTAATCAACTACGCCAAATTTCTGGCCGATTTCTCCAAAAGAAAATATCCGTCCATTGTGGTGGATTTCAATGACTTGGTTTCCCAGCCCGTAAAAACCTGCCAGAGGATCAGGAATTTCCTGGGCGCCGGCAGGTTCGACCTGGCGGCTCAGCGCATCAAGCCCAAATTGAAAACAGTGAGCGAAACAGGCCCGGAATGGAAAGAGCCCTTCCACCTGTTCATGGACCGTTTTTATAAAAAACTGAAAACCGGCCATTTGGAAGCCACCTTCCTAAAAGAAGCTCAGGCCTGGATCAACAAGGTTTCCCCTGAAATCCAGAAGTTCAATGAATTGAGAAAAGCGGAAGACGGCGACGATGCAAAGCCCCAGGCGGAAGCGGAGGGCGCCCAAGTCGCTTAGCGGGCCAGAGCCAAGCCCCATCCCCGACGGCTGAGGCCGCGCGCCGTTCTCTCCGTTAGATTATTTGCAGCTTCAAGGGCCGGATTTTCCGGCCTTTTTTTTTGTCTCTCCCCATGGAGCCCGCTAAACCAAGCCCAAGCGCCCCTTATAGTCACCCATGCCTGGAGCGGCGTTTCGTCGGCTTTTTTGCCGGCGCCGCTCAAAGCCGAGGTTGTTTGATGGCCCTCTCAAGGGCTGGGGCAAAGGACCGGCGCAGGCGGCTGGGATTATGGAAAGGGCGGTTTGGCCGGGCGGGAGAGGCCTGAAGGAATGTAAATTTAATTATCGTCAACATTCCTGCATGGCATGACGAAGTTCGTATATTGATTAGCATTATACATGGTACACATTGATTTCAAAGGATATTGAAGGGATTATATATTCATTTTAGACTACAAAGGCCGTTATAAATGATAAAACACCTGTTAAAAATAGCTTCTTCATGCTTACCATTTCATAAAATCCGTTGCAATTCTCTTAAAATTTTGTCACCATAGGCTCAGTATAACTAGTTCGGAATTTCGGCCGGGAGTGCTGACTCCCACCGGCTACATTTTTTCAGGTTCCTTTGTCAATAACAGAATAGAGTTGGTTTTTTTCCAAGGAAAATCATCGCATGCAGGGGGCGCCCCGGCGTGCAGACGGCTATAACAGCAGTAATGGTAGCAGGTTTGATGGATAGTTTGCCCACAGCCATGAGCACGACTCGCCGGGAATCGCCGCATAACCAATCTGTCCGCCGTATTTTCCAAAATCGCCACGTGATTCACACAGATCCCGTCTTCCGGGAATCATTAGCAGGGCTGCCGCCAAAGCAGTGATAGGGAATAAAGGAGCGGCGACGAACCGCGCTGTTCTTCATAAGTTCTTATATAGGCCATGCAAAGCGGCGACCTATTTAAAAAAAGGGAGGGAATATGAAAACAGTGCATGGATTGGGTTGGTTGGTTGTATGTCTTGCCGTGGTTTTGACCGTAGGCGCACCCGCTTTCGCGGGGGAACAGGCCGTCAAGGAGGAGTGTGTGGCCAAAGTGAAGCAGGCTGTGGAAATGGCCCAAAAAGTCGGAATGGAAAAGGCCATCCAAACCCTGAACAACCCTGACAGCCCCTATGTGTGGAAAGACTCCTACGTATTCTGCCTGGACCTGGAGAAGCGTCTGGTTATCGCCCACCCCGTCAACCCCGCACTCGTGGGCAAGGACTGGGCCATGAGCGCCAAGGACGCCAACGGCAAGATGTTTTTCGCCGAATTCATCAGAGTCGCCATGGATCCCGGAGAAGGATGGGTGGAGTATGTCTGGCCCAAACCCGGAGAAACCGCGCCTGTAAAGAAAGCCACCTATGTGCTTAAGGTTCCCGGCCAGCATTACTGCATGGGCGCCGGCGCCTATACGGAATAATGCAAAACGGGGATTATCTCTTTTTGCGCCATTTTGATTGCCCGCCGGGACGCCGGGCGGGCGGGAGTTAAGTTATGTTCTTATCCAAGATCAGGTTATCCAGCATCGGAAGACGCATCACCTTTTTGACCTTTATGGGCTTGTTGCTCATGGGGATCATCGCCGGAATGAACGGGGTGCTGAACTTGCGGAAAACCACTGCTAACCGGGTTGAACGCATGAGCCACGTGATCACCCTCAACGTGGTGGAAAGCATGAAGCTGGAAGAGCGCTTCCTGAACAACCCGCACCCAGAAACCCTATCGGAGCTGGAAGGCCTTTCCAAGTCCATTAACAACGCTACGGAAGGCATTCAAAAAAGAGCGACCGGAAATGCAGGCAACCCCCTATGGGTGGATATCAAGCATACGCTTCAGGGAACCTGGCAGGCTGCAATGGGGGGAGATACCGGCCCCACCGTTGAAGAACTTAGCAAAGCCATTGAAATCAGCTTAAAAGAACATGCCGAGATTTTTGAAAAAGCAGCCGAGAACACTCAGCAAATCGTCAAGGACGAAAATGCCCTGGCGGCGCAGGCCGAACAGGAAAGCCAAGCGCTGAAGGACTTTATAGCAAGCGTCAATCAAAAGGAAGTGCAGTTGATGATGTCCGGCGGCAAAACCCTGGATCCGGCCCTGGCGGGGCTCCGCGATGAGGCCAAAGACCTGCTGCGCGCTACGGAACAGGTTCTGGCCCACGTGCGCGCCCTGGTCTACATGCATGTTGACGGCGGCGAAGAGCAGCAAAAAGAGTATATGGCCCAGCGGCGGGAGACGCTTGACAACTTCAAGCTGCATGTGACCAACACCATCAACGGCTTAGCCGCCATGCCAAAGCAGGAATATGCAGACCTGGCCGACCAATTCTCCGCGGCCAAGGACGAGTTCCTGGCCCTGGAAGCCGCCATTATCGACAAATGCGAAAAGAAAAAGCAGTTGGCCGTAGAACTCCAGGGAACCCGAAAAAGAGTCCGGGAAGCTGCTGAAAAAATCGCCGAGCACACGGAAAAAAGCATTTTCATGAGCGAAAGCATTCAGCACGCCGTAGGCTACACCGTCGTATTCAGCGGCCTTGGCTTCATGATCCTGTTGGGCTTCGCCGTCCACCGCTCCATTGTAAAACCCGTCAGAATGGTGGTGGAGGGGCTTAAAAACATCTCGGAAGGAGAAGGCGACCTGACGGTCCGCCTGTCCATTAAAGACGATTCGGAAATGGGGGAGCTGGCAAAGTATTTCAACCTCTTTATTGAAAAACAGCATACCATGATCAACCGGATCTCCGACGCCGCGCAATCCCTGGGCGCTTACACCCTCGAGGTCACTAGCACGGCGTCCCAACTGGCGGCCAGCGCCGCCGAGGAAACCACCAGCGTTTCGGAAGTGACCACCACCACCGAAGAGGTTAAGCAAACCGTGGCTCTTTCCAGCGAAAAAGCCGAAATGGTGGCCCAGGAATCAGACGCCATGTCCCAGGTTTCCCAGGCGGGCATCGACGTCACGACAAGAGCCTCCGACGGCATGGCCGCCATCATGGAGGAAATGGAGTATATCGCCCAAAGCATCATCAAGCTGAGCGAACAAACCCAAAGCATTGAAGAAATCATCAACGCCGTTACCGAGCTTTCCAACCAGTCGGACCTGCTTTCCGTCAACGCTTCCATCGAGGCCGCCAAAGCCGGGGAGTTCGGCAAAGGGTTTGCGGTAGTCGCCCAGGAAGTGAAAAACCTGGCCCACCAGTCCCGGGAGTCGGCCAACCAGGTGCGCCGCATCCTTCAGGAAATCCATAAAGCCACGGACGAGGCCGTCATGGCGGCCGAACGGGGCGCCAAAGCCGTGGAAGCAGGCAAAAACCTTTCCCTGGAATCGGGAAAAGCCATCGGGGAACTGACGAAAAGCATAGAACAGTCCGTCAGGTCGGCGGCTCAGATCGCCTCCTCCTGCCGCCAGCAGCTTGCGGGCATGGAACAGCTTGACATGGCCATGCGCAGCATCAGCGTTTCCAGCGGCCAAAACCTGGACAGCTCCAAGCGCCTGGAGGAACTCACCAAGGGGTTGCGTGACCTGGGCTATGCGCTGGAGAGCGAGACCAAACGATTTAAGCTGTAAGGAAATTTTAGCGGAATTTCCTTCACGCTAAACAGCCGGGGGCCAGCAAGGGCGCCTCCGGCTGTTTTATTTCACGCCCTCAGACGCTCCCTGCCGGAGCGAAAAAAAAAGTGATCCCCCTCCCCTTTTTCCAGGTTCACCCCGCACTCAAGCGCTCATTAAAAAAGAACCACATGGCCGCATCAAGATTCCCCCCCGAAAGGCGCTGCGGCAAAAGGCATGGACGCCCAGCTTAAAGGCCTCCTGGCGCCCGGCCTGTCCAGATGCAGCAAATGGCGGCCCCATAAAGCCCCCTTGGGCAAGGCCCGGCTTTCCGCCCGGGAATACAGATTTTCCAGGGAGTATTGCTCTAACACACTGATATTCATAAGGCTCCCCCTCCTGTGCGGGGATTCCAGCCCTCTTGTTTAGGCCTGAAAATCGACGTCCGTTCAGGGCTGGATCTCCGATTCCCTACAAAAAGCAACGGTTGTTTAATATTAGGGGCGCCGATAATTATGATGGTTTTTCTTGTCATGGAAAGCGCCTCATGGTATGAGTCGCCAGCAAAAGGATTCCGGGAGGCTTAACCATTGGGGGGTTTAAGCAGCCCTTTGTAATCCTTATTTATCGTTTTTCCATGCAGTATTGTTTTCAGGGGCATGTAGTTTGTAATGGCAGTGTATAAACCATTGTTTACCAGTTCCAGGCGGCGCCCGAGGTTCTTTCCAGCCTTTCCGCTTTCTGCGGAATCGATGATCGCTCTTCAGGAACCAGGCTTTAATACTCCCATACAACTCGTTTTTTGGCAGTTTCCCCAACAGGACAGGACTGCGCCCTGACCTGATTAGGAGCGGTATTTCATGCAGATCAAAAAGATCAATTTTTCCAGTATCAGTGCACGCATCATCCTTTTCGCCATGCTCGCCGTGGGCCTGATGGGCGTCACCCTTTGGTTCAACGGGCTGTTTGCAAGGCAAAAAACCCAATACATGGAGTTGGAAAGGGCCAGCCACCAAATCAGCCGGCAAGTAATGGAAGGAATGCGTTACGAAGCACTATACATAAACGACCCCTCGAAAAAGACTTTGGACCATTTGGGGGCAATCGAAGCTAGCGTGCAAAAACAGGTCAAAGCGTTGTCCAAACGATCCAAGGACGCAGAAATCAAGTCTCTGACCGCTGAGATGTCCGAACAGGTTCTTGAGCACAAAAAGCGCTTTGAAGAAATGGCTTTTAACGTCAAGAATATGCATGATGACCAAAACTCCATCATCGATAAAATCACCGTGACGGAAGGCCGGTTTCAGGCCATCATCGATGATGTGAACATGAAAGAGGCCATGCTGCTCATGGAAAGCGGCCAGACTCTGGATCCCACCAGGACCGGCCTGAGAAATGAAACCAAAGACATCCTCCGGTTGGGCGATGAGCTGACCTCCAACATCCAGGCCCTCTTATTAAAGGGCGACGAGGACTCTTACAAAAAGAAAGTGCAAGTCTTCAAGGATAATGTGGCGTTGCGCAGCCGCAACATTGAAACCACACTCAAAACTCTGAAGTCGGAAAAATACGACAAAATGTGGGAAACGGCGCTTGATGAAGTGCCTAACGTCCTGGCCCTGGAAGCCAAGATTCATACATACTGGAAAGAAATCCAGCGTCTTGAACAACCGTTACTGGACACCCAGAATAAATTGCTGAAGGTCACTGAAGATATTTCCAAATACTCCAATGATCGCATCAATGCTTTCTCGCGCAGGCAAAGCACGGTCAGCGTCCTGTCCAGTCTGGTCAGCCTGGCGGCTTTGTTGTTCCTGGCCTTCGCCCTGTCCCGGTCCATCATCATGCCGGTGAACCGGGTTGTGGCGAGCTTGAAGGAAATCTCCCAGGGAGGCGGCGATCTGGCAGCCCGCCTGCCCGAGGACGACAAGGGGGAAATGGGCGAGTTGGCCAGGTGCTTCAATCAGTTCATGTCCACCCTTCACGGCATGATCATGGATATCACCATGGCGGCCAACTCCCTGGCCGCCTTCACCGCCGACGTCACCAGCACAGCCGCCCAGATGGCGGCCAGCGCCGCCGAGGAAACCACCACGGTCACGGAAGTCAGCACCACCACCGAGGAGGTCAAGCAGACCGTTTCCCTTTCCAATGAAAAGGCCGAACAGGTCACTCACGACGCCGACAGCATGGTGCAGGTCTCCCAAAAAGGCATGGAGGTGACCGATGAGGCGGCAGCCGGCATGGATCTGATCCGGGAGGAAATGGAAAGCATCGCCCAAAGCATCATGCAATTGAGCAACCAGACCCTGAACATTGAGGAAATCATCAATTCCGTGAACGAAATCGCCAACCAGTCCGACCTGCTCTCCGTAAACGCCTCCATCGAGGCGGCCAAGGCCGGAGAGTTCGGCAAGGGATTCGCCGTGGTCGCCCAGGAAGTGAAAAACCTGGCCACTCAGTCCAAGCAATCCACGGCACAGGTCAGACAGCTTTTGGGCGAAATCCATAAGGCAACCAACGACGCCATCCTGGCTGCAGAGCGGGGCGCCAAGGCCGTGGAAAAAGGCGTGGCCCTGTCCGGCCTGACCGGCGACACCATCAAAAAGCTCTCCGCCAGCATTGAAGCCTCGGTCCGCTCGGCCCAGCAGATCGCCTCCTCCTGCCGCCAGCAACTGGCGGGCATGGAGCAGCTTGACATGGCCATGAAAAGCATCAAGGACGCCAGCGGCCAAAACCTGGAAAGCTCCCAGCGCCTGGAACAGCTTACCCTGGGCCTCCAGCAGTTGGGAGACACCCTGGAAGACAAAACCAGCCGCTTCAAGCTCTAATCTCCCAATAAACGCAAAAGGCGCTTTTCGTCCAATTCGCGACGAAAAGCGCCTTTTTTTATTCAACCAGACATTTGGTCAGGCGCTACTCCCGGTATTGATAGCTGGACTCCACGCCCATGCGCAGCAGATCGTTGGGGTTGTACGTCCGGGACAGCCGCACCAGAACCGTGGTGTTGTTCTGGGCCAATTCCTTGGGAGAGCGATCCTCCCGCTCCAAAATCTCCTCCACAACGTCCGCAACGGCCGGCCCTTTCTGGGGCAGGATCTCCACGGAATCGCCCTGGAAGATCTTGTTCCGGACCTCCAGGACGCACAAGTCGCCGTCCACGCCTAAAATCTTGCCCGCAAACCGGTGAATGGTGTCCGGCGAGGTGTTTTCGTAGTTGGGCGCCACCTCCCTGGGATCGCCGAAATAAAACCCCGTGCAATACTTCCTGCTGCTGATGCGAGAAAGCTCCTCCAGCCACTCCGGCCTGACCTGAAAGACTGAAGGATCGTCGTAATAAGCGTCGATGGCCTCCCGGTAGGTTTTCACCACAGAAGCCAGGTAGTTCACGCCCTTCATGCGGCCTTCGATCTTGAACGAGCAGATGCCGGCCTCAATCAATTTGGGCAGATGCTCCAGCAGGCATAAATCCCGGGAGTTGAAAATGTACGCCCCGCGGTCGTCCTCCATGATGGGATAATACTGGCCGGGCCGAAGCTCCTCCACCACGTGGTATTTCCACCGGCAGGGGTGGCAGCACTGGCCCCGGTTGGAATCCCGGTTGGCCATGAACGCGGAAAGCAGGCAGCGGCCGGAGTACGAAATGCACATGGCGCCGTGGACAAAGGTTTCCACTTCGATTCCGCTTTGCCTTGCAATCTCCCGGATTTCGTTCAGCGGCAATTCCCGGGCAAGGATCACCCGGGAGGCGCCCATGCCTTTCCAGAATCGGGCCGAGGCGATGCTGGTGACATTGGCCTGGGTGCTCACGTGGACGTCCACGCCCGGCGCGGCTTCCTTGGCGATGGCGAAAACGCCGGGATCGGCGATGATAAAGGCGTCTGGTTTAAACCGAGATAAGGCCGCGAGATAATCCCCAATGGCCTCCAGTTCATGGTTTCTCGCAAAGGCATTGCAGGCCACGTATACTTTAACGCCTTGGCCGTGGGCGTAGTCCAGGGCCTCCCCCAACTCTTCCAGGGTGAAGTTGCCGGAAAAATTCCGCAAAGAAAAATCCTTGCCCGCCAGATACACGGCGTCCGCCCCGTAATGGACGGCGATTTCCAGCTTTTCCCGGTTGCCCACGGGCGCCAGCAGTTCCACTTTTTTGGTCATATTATAAACTCAACTTTCGAGAATGAGCTTTTTTCCACATATTCAAGAGATTATATGGGTGATGAGGAATTAAACGCCAAAGCCGGCGCCCCAAAGCCCCCTCCCCCTTGACGGGGGAGGGCTGGGGTGGGGGTGAAAGAATGCGCCGCTCCAGATAGTCCCCCCCATCCTGTCCTTCCCCCGCCAGGGGGGAAGGGACGAAGAATGTCGGGCTCTGGAGTATAAACGGGACTGAGATCCAGACGTAGTTGCCTGATTTCAATGTATTGCCGCCAATTTCGAAAGTGAATTATAAACCACTATTTCATACTCCCCCATACAGCGCCGGGGAGCAGCGCCCAGGCGGAGCAAAGCCCCCTCGCCTTAGGCATCTCCTATTATAATTCCCTTTTTGCAGCAAGCCTCTATTTCTTCCTCAACGCTTGAAACAGACCGGTGCATCGTGCTAAATGGATATCAAATTTTATTAGCCTGGAATCATTGACAACCATTGCAAGGAGAGCCCCATGAGGCAATTGGAGTCGCTGGATACGCTGTTGGTGCAGCAAAAAAAAGAATGGATCGAAATCGTCACCGATTTTGAAACGAAGAACGCCTATACGGTTTTTGACGTCCAGGGGCGGGAATTATACACCGCCGTAGAGGACGGCGGGTTCTTCCTATGGAGATGGATTCTGAAAGCTCTCCGGCCCTTTACCATCCTTTTGCTGTCGCTCGACCAGCGCCCGGAGCTCAAGGTAAGGCGTTACTTCCGTTTCTGGTTCCATACGGCCGACATCTTCGACGGAAGCGACCGGCTGTTGGGGACCATCAAACGGCGATTTTCCATCTTGCGGAAAAAATACTCGGTCCTGGACCCCAACGGCAACGAAATCTATCGCCTGTTCGGCCCCATCCTCCATCCCTGGACCTTCAACATCCTGGATGAACAGGACCGGGAGCTTGGGAAAATCACCAAAAAATGGAGCGGCCTCCTCACCGAAGGCTTTACCGACGCCGACAACTTCGGCGTGGTCTTTCCCCGGGACTGGCCCGTGGAGCGCAAAGCCCTTTTTCTGGGCGCCGTGTTCCTCATCGACTTCGTCCATTTTGAAAATCAGGAAAGCGGCAACCGCCGTTAAGGCTTGCAACCAGCGTGCGTCAGCACAATCAACCCGGGGGACGCGGCATGTGCGGAAGATTTCTCCAATTCTGGTTTGAGGGCGACGACCTGGAAAGCCTGGGCGTCAAGGAAAAGCCGGAAAACTTTACGCCCAGCTACAACGTAGCCCCCACCCAAAAAGCCTGGGTGATCATCCATGACAAAGCCTCCCGCCTGGAGGCCTTTTCCTGGGGATTGGTTCCGTCCTGGGCCAAAGACGCGGCGGGCGCGGCCCGGCTCATCAATGCGCGGAGCGAAACCGCGGCGGAAAAACCCAGCTTCCGCTCGGCCTATAAAAAGCGCCGGTGCCTGGTTCCCGCCAACGGATTTTACGAATGGACCGGCGGAAAGGGCGCCAAACAGCCTTATTACTGCTCTCCGGCCCCAAAAAAGATGATCGCCTATGCTGGCCTATGGGAAGTCTGGAAGCCCCGGGAAGCCCCCTCAGACAGCCAGGCTCTGCATTCCTTCACCATCCTCACCCGGGAGGCCGACGCGTCTTTCGCCCCAATCCATCACAGAATGCCCGTCATTCTTCAGCCCCAGGCCTGGGCATCCTGGCTGGATCCCCAAAACCAGAACCCCGGAGAATTGAATAATCTTCTGGAAAACAATTTCATGGGAGAGATCCAAACCTGGCCGGTTTCCAAGGCGGTCAACTCCCCCTCGCACAACGATCCGAACTGCATGGCGCCCATAGAACTTGAAAAAACCGCCCCGCCCAAGCAGCAAACCTTATTTTAATATTTCAATATAACAAGCTATTATTATGGAATAAACTATCTTGATAAGCGTCAGTCTCACTCCGGCGTTTCGATTTTTTTTCGCCCCACCCTATTGACTTGATATATATCAAAACGATATATATCATTTCAACATAGCGAAAGGATCCACCATGGACATCCAAACCATGATCCTGGGCTTCCTCATGAACCAGGATATGACCGGATACGACATCCGCCAAAAATTCGATATGTCCTTCGGCTTTTTCTCAGGACTCAGCTACGGCTCCATCTATCCGGCCTTGAAAAAAATGGAGGCCGCCGGACTCATCACAACCCAGTTGATGATCCAGGAAGGGGCCCCCAACAAGAAGCTCTGTGCCGTCACGGACAAGGGGCGGGAGGCTTTTCACGAAGCCATGCGCGCCCCCTTGGGCCTGGACAAGTATAAAAACTCCTTCATGGCGCGGCTGTTTTTCTTCGCCCATCTGGAGCCCTACGAACGCCGGACGCTGGCCGTCAACTACATGAACTCCCTGAATAAAATGTTCGAAAAGCTACGAGAATACGAACCGATCATCCGTGCGCACGCCGATCCCTTTGAGTTGCTTTGCTTTGAATGCGGGCTGAGGTTTGCCGAGGATGTGATGAGCAATATGCAGGATACCGTAAAAGCGTTGGAGGAGTCCGGGCTTGATAAGAACTAGCCGTCCTGGCGTCTTACCGGACTTTAAAATTAATCACCGTGGCTAACAGGAGGTCATCCATGGAAAATCCCATTCCCAAGTCCCTTCAATTTCCCCATTACCAGCAATACGGAACAGCCGAGCCCAATTCCATCAAGAAGGTTCTGGTCATCCAGGGCAGCCCGCGAAAAGACGGCGTAAGCAAGACCGAAGTGGTCACGGCGGCCTTTCTGGAAGGCTGTGAGCAGGCCGGCGCGTCCACCGAAATCGTGAACCTGCGCGACAAAAAAATCGCCCACTGCCAGGGCTGTTTCACCTGCTGGACCAAAACCCCGGGAGTCTGCATCTTCAAGGATGACGTGCCGGAAATCATGCAGAAGACCGAAGAGGCCGACCTGGTGGTTTACGCCGCGCCCTTGTACCATTTCGGCATTATCTCCCTGCTGAAAAAATACATCGAACGCACCCTGCCCTCGGTGGAGCCCTACCTGATTCCCCGGGGCGACGGACACACCACCCATCCCCATCGCAAAGGATACAAGGACGTCCAGAACACGGTGATTATCGGCGTGTGCGGATTTCCCGAGGTCTCCCATTTCGGAGCCTTTTCAGCCAATTTCCATTACCTGGCCGCGGCAGGCGGGGATTGGGGCATGAACATCATCGGTGAAATCTATCGCCCGGCCTCCGAGCAGTTGAACAATCCCATTTTCGACGAGGAAAACAACCGCGTCCTGGACGCGGCCAGAGAGGCGGGACGCGACGCCGTGACCCTGGGATACGTCAAGCCCGAAACCGTGGACGCCATCGCGAAAGTCAGCCAGGATCAAAAGGAAATGCAGGACATGGCCAACCAGGCGTGGGATTATTGCATCAAGAATAACGTGACCATGCCCGAACTCCAGTTGGCTTTGCTGGAAAAAAAATAAGGGCTGTCATTCCGCCCTTTTCTTTCCGTAAGGGCAGGCGGAGGTGCAAATGCCGCAATTATGCCCTTTGTGGAATTCAAAGAAGTGCATTTTTTTGTAAATATCGCAGGCTTGCGCGTCCAGGATGTCCTCCCGGGGCGCGCCGGCCTGCCAGCTTTTGCCGCTTAACGCTCCGGCCGGGCATGCGTCCACGCACTTTCTGCAGGTCCCGCAATGGCCCACATCCTTAGCCGGGCCGCAATCCAAAGGCATGTCCGTAAACACCGTGCCCAAACGCACCCATGGGCCGTAAAGCCGGGTCACCAACTGGCAATGCCTGCCGATCCACCCCAGACCGGCCCGGGTGGCTGCGGTCTTGTGAGGGAAGTCCCCCCGGATGTTCTCGTAATCCGTGCGCATGGAAGCGGCCAGGGTCTTGGCCCTATATCCCCTGGACCAGATGGCGTGGGCCAGTTCCAGGGCGATGCGGTTGATTTCGTTGTTCACCCGGGTGTATTCCGCCGCATAGGCGCGGTTGGGCCCCTTGCGGATGGACTGCATAATCTCCGGGTTCATGGGCAGGCCGAAAGACACAGCCCGAGGAAAGCCGTCTCCGTATTCATCTTGAGGCGTTTCAAATTCCTGCAAATCCGCCCCGCCCCATAACTCCACCCCCTGGGCGTCCATCCATTCCTGCAGCCAAGCTAATTTCATTTGATTTTTCGAAACCATGTGCACCTTTATATGCCCTATTGGTCCATGTTTCTTACTACGCTGATTTTATCAGAATATATCTATCCAAGGCAATTTGCAAACCTGCTATTGCAAACTTGCTATCCTGCAACACCCTGGCTTTTATAAATTTTTGAACGAGAGGCGCACTTCTTTTCCCGTAAAAAATCAAAGAGCAAAAAATAATGATTATCATTATATCAATATTGACATATCGTACGGGCCTTTGGTAAATTATCGGGCGGACAGGACGACGTGAAGGAGCGCCGAAAACGACTGCGAACCATCTCCCCTTCCATGCTGAAAGCCTACGGGCTTGCGGCTTTTATGGATTTCTGCACTTTCACCGTTTTTAGTCCCAGGGCGATCAAGAGGTTTGATTGTCTATCCGATAAACAGAAGATGGGCGGCGCCGCCTTTTTTAGGACTGCCGCCCCAAAATATGGCTGGAATTCCCTTTTTGGATTCCGGCTGTTTGTAATTTTGGAAGAGCGTAGAAGCGCATCTTTAAGAACCAAGGAGAATCCATTGACCGAATCGTTAAAGACGACTTACAGCATTTGCGGCATGTGCACCGTGCGTTGCCCCATCAAAGTGGAAACCGGGCACGGCAGAGTAAGGTTCATCCAGGGAAACCCCAATTTTTCCTCCATGAAGGGCGTGTGCCCGCGTGGAGTCGCCGGCAAAGCCCTGGTGGAAGACGATGAAAGGCCCCAAAGCCCGTTGATCCGCGTGGGCGAAAGAGGCTCCGGCCATTGGAAAGCCGTGTCCTGGGACGAGGCCTTGGATTACATCGCCAACAAAATGAAAGGCGTCATGGACAAATACGGCGCCAGAGCGGTTTCCCTGTCGGACCGCGGCGGCCCCTTCCGCGACATGCACCGGGCGTTTCTCAGAGGCCTGGGCACTCCCAACTATTGCAACCACGACGCCTCCTGCGCCCGCAACGTTCAGCACGCGGCATTGTCGCTCACAGGCCAGGGCCGCAAAGCCGTGGAATACGACCTCAAGAACGCCAAGCACGTGGTGCTGCAATCCCGAAACATGTTTGAGGCGGTGAATGTGCAGGAAGTGGGCGATCTGGTGGACGCCATGGACAAAGGGTGCCGTCTGACTGTAATCGACATCCGGGCCAATGTCTCCTCCACCAAGGCCAACCGCTTTTTCATGGTGCGCCCGGGCACGGACTACGCCCTGAATCTGTCGGTCATCCACGAGCTTTTAAAGGAAGGTATTTACGACAAAGACTTTGCTTCCAAGCATATCCAGGACCTGGACGCCCTGGAACAATTCGTCAAGCCCTACACCCCGGACTGGGCCGCCAAGGAATGCGGCGTGTCCGCGGAAAGCATCCGCGCCTTCGCCAGGGAACTGGCCGACGCCGCTCCCTCGGTGATCTGGCATCCCGGCTGGATGACCGCCCGGTACAAGGATTCCTTCCAAGTATCCCGCACGGCGTACATCATCAACGCCTTGCTGGGGTCCTACGGCGCCAAGGGCGGCCTGCCTTTTGTGAACAAACCCGGAGACATGGGCGTCCGCTCCCTGAAAAAATTCATGGATCTCTACCCTTCTCCGAAGGACGAACGCGTTGACGGCGCAGGCTGGAGACTGCCCCATATTGAAAAAGGCCCCGGCCTGACGCATTTACTGTTCAAAGCCATGGAAACCGAGGATCCCTATCCGGTCAAGGCATACATCGCGTGGAGGCACGACCCCCTTATGGGCTTGCCCGACCCCGACCGCTTGCAAAAAAGATTCAACAACCTGGATCTCATGGTCAGCGTCACCTTTTCCTGGTCCGACACGGCCTGGCACTCCGATGTGGTCCTGCCCCTGTCCACCTATCTGGAAAGGGAAAGCATCATCGCCGCCAAAAACGCGCTGCAGCCCTATTTCTTCCTGCGCCAAAGGGCTATGGAACCGCGCTTCGACTCCAAGGCGGACTGGGAAATCGTCTCCGGCCTGGCGAAACGCCTGGACCTGCCAGAACTGGTCTTTGACTCCGTGGAAGACGTCTGGGCCTTCCAGTTGAAAGACACCGGATACACCATCGACGATTTCAAGGAAACAGGCCGGATTCTTTTCGCGGATAAGCCCGTATACAAGGCCCAGGAGGACATTGCCTTTAAAACGCCCTCCAAAAAGATAGAAATCATTTCGCAAAAATTGGAAGACGCCGGCATTCAATCCCTGAAGCCTTACGAGTCTCCGCAACAGCCCCCCGAAGGCGCCTTCCGCCTGACCTTCGGCAGGGTCGCAACTCACACCCAGGGACATACCGCCAATAACACGGCCCTCTCCGAACTCATGCCCGAAAACGTCCTGTGGATCCACTCCGGCCCCGCAGAAGCCCTGGGCATCGAGGACGGCGCCACAGTCAACGTGGCCAACAACGGGGCCCAGGAGAGCATCAAGGCCCGCGTCACCGACTGCATCCATCCGGAGGCGGTCTTTATGGTCCACGGCTTCGGACATCGCCTTAAGGTGGAATCCCGCGCTCTGGGCAAAGGCGCGGCGGATAACCGCCTCATGACAGGCGGCCTGGACAACTGGGACCGGGCGGGCGGCGCTGTCGCCATGCAGGAGCATTTCGTCACGGTGACGCCTGCGTAAAACAAGCCTTGGGAGGCGCACTCTGCAAGCCTCCCAATCATATAGCCTTAAAACACAAGGACGGCGGTTCCGGTTGCGCAACGCAGCCGGAATCGCCGCCCTTTTTTTCCCGCTTCATACTTCTTAACAATCTGTACAAACTCACGCAAGAAAGCCGTGGCAGACTCCTGTGCAACGTTGTCGTTAAACCCACTGCATAAAGGAGATTATCATGAAGATGAAAACAAAGAAGATGCCGAAAATTTTGGGAATTCTCGTTCTGTCGATGGTTCTGGGGGGCTTTCTTTTCGCCGGATGCCGCAATAACTGCCGCTTCAATCATGACCCGGAGGTTGTCGCGCTTCGCGTGGAAAAAGGCCTGGATCGGGCTTTGTCCAAATTAAAAGCCGACGAGGCTCAGCAAGAGGAAATCCATGGCATTGCGCAATTGCTCCTGGAAGACGCGCTCACGGTCAAGCAAAGGGCTAAAAATTCCCGGTCGGCGATGGTGGAAACCCTTTTGGCCGAAGAAATTGACCGGGAGGCTCTGCACCAACAACTGGATGAGCAAATCCGCCTGATGACGGAATTCGCCCATAGGACGGCCGACAAATTGGCCGATATGTCCGCCGTGCTCACGGTTGAACAAAGAGACGCCCTGCTGGAGCACATCAAGGCCAAGCAAGAGGAATGCTTCTAAAAGCCTTTTTAACGACCCGGACGCAAGAGGAAAGGAACGCATGATGCAAAATATGGAAGTGGAACAAGAAATTTTGGACGGATTTCACCTGTTTTGGGACAACTTTCCCTTCCCGGTCATGCTGAACAACAAGGACCGGATGATCGTTGACTGCAATAAGGCGGGCAGAGCCCTTGGATACGCCCCGGGAACCTATTGCTACGAACAGGGAGGCAAGGAAATGCACAAGGGATGCCTTGCCGGAAAAGCCATGAAGCGGCAAAGCGCCGTGCGCAAAATTGGGACGATAGACGCTCTCGGCATGGTTGTGGACTCCTACTGGATTCCCCTGCCCGGCCGCGAGGACCTTTACGTGCATTTTGGCATCGACATCACCGAGTATGTGCAGAACAATCAGCCGGAGCCCGTCTGCCTGAAAAGCCAGGCCTGCTAAACGTTGATCGGATGAGCCGGGGCTGATGATTCTCATATTCTGTTTTCATCAGCCCCGGTTTACGGTATGATTTCACCATGGAACAAACATTGATCAACATCCTGATGATCGAAGACGACCAGCGGCTGGCCAAGCTCACCCAGGAGTACCTGGAGCGCAACGGCTTGGCCGTCTCCCTTTCCGGAGACGGAGAAGCCGGGCTTCAGCAGGCCTTGCAGCACCGATTCGACGCCATCGTGCTGGACCTCATGCTGCCGGCGCGCGACGGAATTTCCGTGTGCCAGCGCATCCGGGAGCATTCCGACGTCCCCATCATCATGGTCACGGCCAGGGGCGAGGAAGCCGACCGGGTCATGGGCCTGGAGATCGGCGCGGACGACTATCTGCCCAAGCCCTTTTCCCCCAGGGAATTGCTCGCCCGCATAAGGGCCATGGTCCGCCGGGCCAGGGGCCAGGCAGGCCCCCGCAGCTCCGTGGTGGTCGTGGGCGATCTCATGCTGGACCCCGCCGCCCTCACCGCCGTGTTGGACGGCGCCCCTCTGGACTTGACCACCTACGAGTTCGCCCTGCTAAAGGCCCTGGCGGAACGGGCCGGCCAGGTTCTCTCCCGGGAGCGTCTGATGGAGCTTGCCAAGGGCAACGCCGAGGAGGCTTTCGACCGGTCCATTGACGTACATATTTCCCGGCTGCGGCAAAAAATCGGGGACGATCCCCGTCACCCCACACGAATCCGCACGGTGCGCGGAGCAGGATACCAATACCTCAGCCGAGGAAACTCATGAATCTTCCCGGAAAATTATTCTGGCGCATCTACCTATTCGGGCTGCTCCTCATTATTGCCGCCACGGTTGCGGCGGTTTTGCCCTCCATCATCATGGAGCCCAACGCCCATTTTCACGGAAGCCCCCACCGCATCAGGGAGTGGGTGACGGTTGAATTGCATGCCAGGTTGGACAAGCCGGCCGAATTGCAAAATTATCTGGACCATATTTCCACCCTCGTCAACAGCGGCGCGGCCGTTTACACGAGAGACGGAGTCAGGCTGGCCGCTTCGGGCGCGGCCCCCCCCCAGGCCCTGGAGGCCAAAGACCATCGCCGCATTGGCAAATGGCGCTCCATCCGGTCCCATGGCATATGGGTGTATTCCATGCCCCTGGGAGATGATGACGCTCCTTATCTTGTGATAGACGGCAAAGGCGGAGGCCCCCGGAGACTGTTCCTTGCTTTAGGCGCCGTCTTGCTGACCGTGGGAATTCTTTCCTGGCCCCTGGCCAGGGCTATCACCCGCCCTTTGGAGCGTTTAAGCGATAATGCCAAAGCCCTGGCGGCGGGCGATCTCTCCGCCAGGAGCGGCGTGGTTCGAAAGGACGAGGTGGGGGACCTCGCCAAAACCCTGGACAACATGGCGGACCGCCTGGAAGAGCGCATTCACAGCGAAAAAGAACTGCTGGCCAATATTTCCCACGAAATCAGAACCCCCCTGGCAAGGCTTAGGGTTGCCATTGAGTTATGTGAAGACGCCCCTGGAGACGCCGCGGAAACCATGGAGCGCTTGATAGGCATGGGCTCCGACCTGGCTGAGTTGGAAAGCCTGCTGGAAAACGTTCTGGCCAGCGCCCGCCTGGATCTGGCCTCCAGCAGCCCGGCCTCCATCCCCGTGCGTTTGCGGCGGGTTGCCATGCCTGATTTTCTCGATAAGACCAGAGAACGGTTTGAACGCCGCTATACGGACAGGGTTCTGGAGATCAACTCCTCCGTCGAGGACATGGAAATCATGCTCGACCCGGACTTGTTCAACCGGGTTTGCGACAACCTGTTGGATAACGCCGTCAAGTACAGCCCGTCGAACGCCAAACCGATCCTGTTTGCGAAAAAAAAGGAAAACCGCCTGCATATCCAGGTCATGAATTACGGCCAGGGAGTCCCCGAAGAAGACCTGCCCCGGCTCTTCGAACCCTTTTTCCGAAGCGACAGAAGCCGGTCCCGAAAAACCGGCGGAACCGGCCTGGGGCTCACCTTGTGCAAACGCATCGTGGAGGCCCACCACGGGACCATTTCCGCCAGCGCCAATCCCCAAGGCGGCCTTGTAGTCGATATTGACATTCCCGGGTAAGGGGTGGTCAGTCCCGGGCGGAGCGGGCCGGGCTATGGAAGGAATCCTTTATTAATCCAAGAGGCTTCTCAATAAACAAAAAATAGCTGAGGGCCAAAAACTTACGCACCGCCTGCATGCGGTCCAGGGGATAGTCGCGCAAAATCCGGTACGCCCTTCGCGGGTCGAAAAAAAACAGGGAAAAGGCCAGGGCCTGAAACAGGGAAAGCTCCCGGGCGCTCACTCCGGCGATGGATTTGTGAATGTGATGGTAATCCCCCCAAAGGTCTTTGGGCTGCAAACCGTGTTGGGCGGCGGCCATGGCGGCCAGGTCGGTTCCTTCGAAGGGGACCACCGTGAAAAAATAGGCGCCATGAAGCCGGGAAGTGCACGCGAACTTTATGGTTTGCATTAACTCTTTACGCGTTTCCGAGGGAAAGCCCAGCATAAAAAACCCCCAGGTGAAAATCCCCGCTTCCGCTGCAATGGCTATGTTCTCCCGAATCTTGTCCAGCTTAATGTTTTTGCGAATGAGCTTTTGAACCCGGGGGCTGGCCGTTTCCACGGCGAATGCCATTTCATACACGCCCACGGAAGCCAATTCCCGGATTAAATCCCGGTCCAACAGATCGCCTCGCACCCCATTAGGGAAGGAGATCCTCACCTTAAGCCCGCGCTTTTTAATCTCGCGGCAAAACTCCATGGCCCGGCCGTAATCCAGGTTAAAGATGTCATCCACAATCTCAAAGGTCTCCACCTGGTATTTTTTAACCAGGCACTCCATTTCATCCACGACGCGATAGGCGTTCATCGGCCTGAATTTTTTGGAAAAAATTCTGTGGCAATAGATGCAGCCGTAGGGGCATCCCCGGGAGGTGAACAACACGGCGTAACGGGATGAGGAATCGATGGGCGTGAAGTGGCTCAGGCTTTGATAGTCGGTAAGGTCGATCAGATCCCAGGCTGGGATGGGAATTTCCTCCATGTCCGGAACGGATAGATTCATGGGATTTTCCACCAGGGCTTGATCTTCATTTTTAAACGCCAAACCGCTGATGGGCCGCTCGGGAAACCTGTCCCCTTGTTCCTTGGCGTCCAGAAAATCAATAAACCCCACTTCCCCCTCTCCCCGGAGAATGTAATCGATATTTCCCGACTCCAAAATCCTGGCGCCGGAAGCGCTGGCCAGGGGTCCGCCCACGATGATGGGAATCTCCGGAAAGTCCGCCTTAAACCGGGCCGCGATTTTTTCCAGACGGCGCCCTTCCACGGTCATGGCGCTGACGGCGATGAGGTCCGGGTTGAATTCGCGCACCAGATCGGTCCAGCCGTCCATGGTGCGGGGGGCGACCCTTTCGTCGGCGATACAAAAGACGTCTTTGCCCGGCCTGCGTTCCCTGGCGTAGGCTGCCAGGGACATGAGGCCAAGGGGCGGCGTGGCGGTCTTATTCAATCCCTTGAAGTGGGGATGCTTGGGTTTGATCATCAATACGCGCGCCAACGAATTCCCCCCCTGCCGGATCGGCGAGCATCCAGGCTGATTCCCGGCGCCGATTCCACGGCTGTTTCAACCCTTTTGAAACGAAAAATCGCCCCGGAAAAAATTTTATACCTATTTATATAGGCGCCTATACGTTGAAACGGAAATTAATGATGTCCCCGTCCGCCACGATATACGTCTTGCCTTCCAGACGGACCTTGGCGGCTTTTTTGGCTTCCACGTAGGAGCCTGTATCTATAAGGTCCTGATATGCCAGTGTTTCCGCACGGATGAACCCCCGCTTGATGTCCGAGTGAATAACGTCCGCTGCATCCACGGCCTGGGTTTCGCGGGAAATGGTCCAGGCCCTGACCTCGTCCTCGCCCACCGTGAAAAAGGACATCTTGCCCAAAAGCTCGTAGGATCTGCGGATCATCCGGTCCCGGGCCGTGGAGGTTACGCCGTATTCCTCCAAAAAGACCTCGGCCTCCTCGGGATCCATCATGGCCAGCTCCGCCTCCAATTTACCCCGAACCACCATGCAGGATTCATGTTCGCCCAAGCCGGGAACCTCGGGCATGGCCTCGTCGCCTTCGTCATTGTTGAAAACGATGAGGGTTGGCTTGGCCGAGACAAAGGTGAATCCGCGCAGCTTGGGCGCGGCCGCCAACTCCGGGTTGGTGCGGATGGGCTTGTCGTTTTCCAAAAGCTCGTGGCAGGCCTTAAGCAGGTCCAACTCCTCGGGGTCCACTTTCTTGCCCCGCTTGGCGTCCAGTTCCAGGCGTTCCAGGCGTTTTTCCACCACAATGAGGTCGGCGAAAACCAACTCCTGGTCCAGCTTGCTGAAATCCTTGGCCGGGTCAGGCGCTTCTCCGCCCATATCCTCGAAATTACGAACCACGTGGATGAGGGCGTCGCAGGTGCGCACCGGATTCCAGATGGCGTCGGCGCTTTTAGCCTGGGCGTCCCGGGCGCCGGGCAGCACGTATTGTATTTGGGCGTATATGGTCTTGCGCGGGTTGTACATCTTGCTGAGGATGTCAACCCGGTCGTCCGGCACGTTGATGGTTCCGATGCGGACCTCTCCCTTGCGGGTCGGGTCGGCTTCGCTTTGGGTCAGGGCCTCGAACAAGGTGGTCTTTCCGCACCGCTCCAGGCCTATGATTCCTAACTGCATGTCATATATCTCCCTGAGAATGAAATAGGATATTGATCAGTTTTGCATGATTCTTCCGACAGACTACCCCGTGCGATTTTGGTTGTCAATTGCATGAATGAAACTGGTCAGGCGCTGAAGGGTGTGGTATGGCATTTTCGGAGGCGGTTGGAGAGGGTGTTTCTCTTACGGAGGTGGTTTTATGGCGGGTTATGGTTTGTATGCAATGTTGGTCGCATTTGGCGTGGTGGTAGGCGTTGGCGCCAGTTTTTCCGGACTCGGCGGCGGATTTTTGATCGTCCCTCTTCTACTGTTCATGAAGTACGAAGCACAGCAGGCCGTGGGGACGTCCTTCATGGCCATCCTGGTTATTTCGTTTTCGGCGATCATCGCCCATAACAAATTGTCCAACGTGGATTATGTGGCCGGCATTATGCTCGGCATCGGCGGCATCATCGGAGCCCAAATAGGACCGCGCCTTCTGGAAGGCGTATCCACTGCCAGCTTTAAGAAAATTTTCGCAGGAATTCTGGTGGGACTGGCCGCGTACCTTTTTTTCCAAAAGTAGCTTGGCGAAAACCGTCTTTTCACGGCGTCAACTCAAACAAAGGCCTTGAATTATGAACATGGATGTTTCGGTTATCGACCTGATTGAAAAACGGTGTTCCTGGAGGAGCTTTTCCGGCGCCTCCCTGCCCGTGGATGCCAAGCAAAAAATGGAGGAGTTCCTGGCAGACCCGGGGACGCCTCCTTTTAACTCCCAAACCCGATTCGAATTGGTGGACGCCGGCGTGGACGGCGCCAAACGGGTTCCGGGAACCTACGGAGTCATCAAAGGCGCCCGCGACTTCATCGTAGGCGTCGCCGAACCCGGTCCCAAATATCTGGAAGACTACGGCTACCTGTTCGAAAAGGCCATCCTGTTCGCCACCGCCCTGGATCTGGGAACTTGCTGGATGGGCGGCACCTTGAAGCACACCATCTTTGCGGAAAAGATCAGGCTGCAAAAAGACGAAGTCCTGCCTTGCATTTGTCCGGTGGGCCTCCGGGCGCCCAGAAAAACCTTGGTGGACGCCATGTTCGCCGCAGGCGCAGGCTCCAAAAAACGGAAAGCCTGGCCTGAGCTTTTCTTTCACAACGATTTTTCCTCCCCATTGACCCAAAAGGCCGCCGGCGAATACTCTACTCCCTTGGAAATGGCGCGGCTGGCGCCTTCCGCCTCCAATCGGCAGCCCTGGAGAATAATAGACAGCGATTCCGGCTTCCACCTGTTCCTCACCAGAAACAAGGCTTACAAAAATATTTTCAAGGCCGACCTCCAACGAATCGACATGGGCATCGCCATGTGTCACTTCGAGTTGAGCGCCAGGGAAAAAGGATTGGAGGGCCGCTGGACGGAATCCGACCCGAAGATTTCCCGCACGCCGGAACGCACCGAGTACGTCGCAACCTGGGAAATCAATCGATAAAGGCGCCGCTGGCGCCTCATTCCCGAAAAATCTTCCTCCCGGATTGCCGGGGGATTCTTGCGCTGCAAAAAAAAGGGTCCCCTCGCCCGGGAAAAATGCCGTCTACGATTTATTTTTAAACAATCTTGTCGTTTTTTCCTTTTTCTCCGCAAAGTCTAACATCTTGTTTTGGCGATTTTTTTTGCGCTTTAAATTCTTTTTGCGACAAACAAGTGAAAAAAAACACTTGGACGGCAATAAATACTTTGATAAACACACATGGGATTGCAAACTGGGGTTTTACCCCGGATGACCACTTAAAAAGTCCGGCAAGGGGTGGGAGAAATCAGGCGTCAAAGGGGACGACGACCGACTTGGCCGGCCGGTTTGGAGTGAGGAATAAAAACGATATGGATAGCAATATTGAAGCGAAAGAGCCGTTTGATTGGAAGCGATTTTGTTTTTTAATGCTGGGCGTAGCTCTCTTTGTCATCGTGTATTATTGCCCGCCGCTGCCTGATGCCGTGGATCCCAACGGGGTCCACTTTCCATTGAGCAAGGAAGCCAAGGGGGCTCTGGCGGTGTTTTTACTGGCAGGCACATGGTGGGTTTTTGAGGTTGTGCCCATCGGCGTCACCAGCCTGACAATCGGCGCATTACAGGCGTTGTTCCTGATTCGCCCCGCCAAAGTGGCGTTCAAGGATTTCATGGACCCCTCGGTTCTGTTTATCTTTGGCTCCATCGTCATTGGCATGGTTTTCACCAAAACGGGCCTTACCAAAAGGCTGGCATATAAAATGCTCATTGTGGTGGGCGAAAAAACCAGCATGATCTACCTTGGCTGCTTCATCGTCACAGCAGCCCTGGCGCACATCATGGCCCATACGGCGGTGGCCGCCACCATTTACCCCCTGCTGCTGACCATCTACGCCTTGTATGGAGAAGGCGACAAGCAGACCAAGTTCGGCAAAGGCTTGTTCATGGGCATGGCCTACGTGGCCGGCGCAGGCAGCATCGTGACTCTGTTGGGCGCGGCGCGCGGCGCCGTGGCCATCGGCTTTTACAACGACGTGGTCGGCAAAACCGTGGGCTTTTTTGAACTGACCAAGTTCATGTTCCCCATCGGTTGGTTGATGGTGTTTTTGCTGTGGGGATTTTTCATGGTCTTCCTCAAGCCTGAAAAAACAACGATCCCCGGCCTGCGGCAAAAAGCCAAAGACCTGGACGCCAACAACGGCCCCATCACCAAAAACGAAATCCTGGCTGCAGTGATCGTAGGCTCGGTTATTCTGATCATGTCTTTGGGATCCCTAATTGACGGATTCCCCAAACTGCATAAAACAGCCGTCATCCTGTGCTCCACCATTCTGTTTTTTGTCCTGAACATCCTGGACATTGATGACCTGGAGGAGATTCCCTGGAACATCATCCTGCTCTTCGCCGGCGCCATGAGCATCGGCTTCTGCCTGTGGGATACGGGCGCGGCAGAATGGCTGGCCGTCAACTGGCTGGTCATGTTCGAAAAGGCCAGCCCCTTTGTGTTCATCATGAGCATCGCCTTCTTTGTCATGATCATGACCAACTTCATCATGAACGTGGCGGCCATCGCTATTTCTCTGCCCGTGGCCTTGGTTATTGCTCCCTACCTGGGCGCTGCCCCGGAAGGCATCCTGTTCGCCTCCCTGGTGACTGCCGGCATGCCCTTCCTGCTGCTTGTGGGCGCCGCTCCCAACGCCATCGCCTACGACTCCAAGCAATTCACCACAGGTGAATTCTTTATGTACGGCATCCCCGCCAGCGCCATGCTGATGGTGGTGGTGGCCATTGCCGTGGGCGTTATATGGCCTTTGATGGGCATGCCCATTTACGTGACCCCGGCCGGATAACGGACGACAAAAAAACGTGTATTGTATAAAGGGCAAAGGCCGCCCGTTTTCTTGGGCGGCCTTTTGTTTTTCATGCAATCCGCTTGTTTATCCCGCCTTTTTAAAAGTCTGTAAAATCTTCGTCATCCATAGGTATGACCTGTTCCGGATCCACAATCCTCCCCCGGCTGCTTGCTTTATCCGTCAGCGACTTGGCCTTGCGGGCGGCGAGCTTGGGCTGGGGCTTTGGGGTTTCGGTCTTTTTCCCTTTGGCCTTGCCGCCGACGATTTTGCTTAACTGCTCCACCATGCTTTTCAACTGCTCAGCCTGGGCGTTAAGCTCCTCCGAGGCGGACGCCGACTCTTCGGCGTTGGCGGCGTTCTGCTGGGTGACCTTGTCCATGTCCGTCACCCCGTTGTTCACCTGTTCGATCCCCTGGGACTGCTCCCGGGAGGCTTCGGCGATCTCCGCGACAAGCCCCTCCACCCGGGAAGCGCTGGCTCCCACTTCCCCAAATGCTTCATTGGTTTTTTCCACCAGGTCGGTTCCCTGAGTCACCTTTTCCATGGTGGCGTCGATTAAGAACGAGGTGTTGTGAGCCGCTTCTGCAGCCCTGGTCGCCAGATTGCGGACTTCATCGGCCACCACGGCGAACCCGGCGCCGGCCTCCCCGGCCCTGGCGGCCTCCACGGCTGCGTTTAGTGCCAAAAGATTTGTCTGAAAGGCTATTTCATCGATTGTCTTGATAATTTTGGAGGTCTCGGCGCTGGCCTGGGCTATATCCGCAATGGATTGGGTCAACTGGCTCATGGACCCTCCGGCCTTTTCCACCACCAGAAAGGTCTCCTTCATGAGATTGTCGGCCTGGCCCGCGTTCTCCGCATTTTGTTTGGTCATGGACGCCATTTCCTCCAGGGAGGAGGAGGTTTCCTCCAGCGTGGCCGCCTGTTGGGAAGCCCCTTCGGCCAGAGACTGGCTGGAAGAAGAAACCTGCTGGGACGCCGAGGCCACTTGTTCGGAGCCTTCGTTTAAGCCGGAGATGACGGCGTGGATGGGCTTGGTAATGCTGCGGGTGATTGTCAAAGCCAAAAATAATCCCAGAATGACAGCCCCCAGAGCCGCCAGGATCATATTGCGCGTGGTGGAGGACATCACGTCCAGCATCTTCGTCTTCTGCTCCTCACGGGCGGCTGCGCAGACTTTTATGGCTTCCCGCGCCGACTCCACCATGACGCTTTCGGCCATGAGCTGCTCTTCCATCATGGAGGCAATGGCCCCGAACTCGCCCACATAGGCGCGAACCGCGTCCATGACTGCACCGATCCTCTCTTGGTTGCGCTGCTGGGTGAACCTGTTTTCCAGGTCCTCGCCAAGAGACAGAATGGAGCCGATCCTGGCGTTGACCGCATCCAGATGGACGAGCCCGCCTTGTGAATTGACAAAAGCCTTTTCCGCCAGACGGGCCTCCAAAAACCATTGAACCAGCTTGCGGGAAGAGTCGGCCTTTTCAATTTTATCCTTGGTTTGGGCTTCTGCTTCATCTCGGATTTCGTTCAATACCACCTTTTGGTTTTCCGTCAACGCCTCCACCTTTTGAACCAGCAAATCCGCCTGGGCGGAGGCCTCCTCACGGACTTCGGCGGCCTGGGAGTATTCATAGTTTTTGGTCATCTCCACGATTTTTGCGAAGCCTTCGAAATAGGCCTGGGACGCGGCAAGAGCCTCCTGTATGAGAGTTTTTCCAGGCTCCTTGTCTATTTTCTTTTCAATGCTGCTAAGCAACCGGTTGATTTGAACGCCCGACTCCTGGACCTTATCGGCGTATTTGTCAAAGCTGGTGAGCTGATAGCTTTTCTCGGCGCCCCGGGCGTCAAAAATCATGTAAATGACCTCTCCGGCGGCCTCGGCGCTCCATTGGGTTTCGGCGACCAATTGCTTGCTGCGAGACCGGATCCTTTCCAACTGGCCTTTTTGCTCTTCGCCGATATCCTTGGCCTCTTGAATAGCGGATTCGGCCAACGCATCGATTCTTTCCAAAGCCTGGTTTCTCTGCACGACGGAAGCTGCATAAGCCTCAAAGGCCTGGGCGTACTCCGCGGCGCTGGCGATCACCTCGTCTATTTGCTTTTTGCTGGCGTCGGACTGAAACTTTTTCTTGGAAGCCTCGGCCAGGGCCGTTATATCAGAAACGTTCTTGCGGACGGAGTTTAAGTACTCCTCCTCGCCGCGCAGCATATAATTCTTTTCCTGCCGCCGCGTCTCCAAAAAAATTTTCACCAGCCGGTTGACGTCGTCTCCCTTTTCCACCCGATCCGCGACCTTTTGGAATCCATTGTACGCAAAGCCCGCCACAAGGCATAGAAGCACCATAATCGGGATCACGGCGCCAAAAATTTTGGTCCCCAGTTTTACTTTTTTGAACATAAGCACCCCCTGTTGCTATCAAGGATGGTTTATAAACAGAAAAAGGCGCGAACAAGACCTTCGAGGAGGTAACGCCACACAAGTTAATCGGCAGGCAGGTCACCAAACTTTAGCGCCATTCACCCCTAAATTATGCAAAAATTACGCCTAAAAAAGCCCTAAAATTCATTTTATTTGCATAAAAAATTCCGAATTATTTTAGCGACATTCAGATTAAAGCGCACGAGGTAAAATCGCCGACGGCTGCAAAATGGCGGGAATCCCTTGACCGAAGGGCCAAAGCGAAGATATAATGAAGGCAACTAATCCACCTTTAATGCTGTAAAATCTATTCCCCCTTTTTACAATTCAGGTTTTTTTCTTGGGAAATAGCCCTGGAAGAAAAAAAGCTCAGGGCCTGTTGTCGCTTTTCATGTCGTATTTCACGTTTATGGAGGGAAAAACAGATGGGCGAGCAATTTTGGAGAAAGTCGTACGACCCGGGCATGGAAGATTTGGATCCATCGGTTTGGGAAACCAATTACGTCGATGCGGTCAAACCTGTTTTTGAAAGATTTCCAAATAAGACCGCCTTTGCATTCATGGGCGTGGAAATCACCTTCGCCGAGTTGGACCTGTACTCCAACCGGTTTGCCAACATGCTGCTTGACAGCGGGCTGAAAAAAGGGGACGTGGTGGGCATTAATCTGCCCAACATTCCTGAATACGCCATCGCCTGGCTGGGAACCCTGAAGGCCGGCTGCGTGGTTTCCGGCGTCTCCCCGCTGATGGCTTCGGACGGCATGAAATATCAGTTGGAGAATTCCAATGCAAAAGGATTGGTCACCCTGGACGCCATTTTCGCCGCCAGGGTCACGGAAATCGCTCCCTACCTGCCGGACCTGAAACTGGTGGTGGCTGGGTCGGTGGGCGGGTTTTTGCCGCCGCTAAAGAGGACCTTGGGAAAGCTGCTGAAAAAAATTCCCTCCGGCAAGGTGACCCAGCTTCCTGGCAAAAAGGTGCTTAAGTTCTCCCAGGTAATTCAAGGGGAACAGTTCGACTCAAAGCAGCCGTCTGTGGCCCTTTCTCCGGACGACATCGCCTACATCCAATACACGGGCGGCACCACCGGACCTCCCAAAGGCGCCATGCTGAGCCATCGCAACGCCGTCTCCGACTTGCTGATCACCCAAAAATGGCTCAGTTGGGAGCATGGCAAGGGCCTGGCCTTATCCGGCTTCCCCTTTTTTCACATCGCCGGGCTTTTCTTTTGCGAAAACTGCGTGTATCTGGGCTGGACGCAAATCCTGATTCCCAACCCCAGGGACACCAAGCATATTTGCAAGGAAATCGAAAAATACAAACCCACCGCGCTGGTTAATGTACCCTCCCTGTTTCAAATGCTGTTGGCCGAGCCCGCCTTCAAGGCCTTGGATTTTTCCAACCTGGAGGTGTGCATATCGGCCGCGGCGCCTTTTCCCGAGGAGTCCCAAAAGGAGTTGGAAGCCGTTGTGGGCCGGGGGAAGCTCCTGGAGGTCTACGGCATGACCGAAACCTCCCCCCTGTCGGCCATGAATCCGGCCAAGGGCAGAAAAAAGCTCGGGTCCGTGGGTCTCCCCCTCCTCAATACGGAGGTCCGCCTGGTGGACACCTCAACCGGCGAGGAGGTGGAGCAGGGCCAGCCCGGAGAAATCTGCGTCAAAGGCCCCCAGGTCATGGTGGGGTATTACAACAAGCCCGAGGAAACCGCCAAGGCCATTGACTCGGAAGGCTTCATGCACACAGGAGACGTGGGAATAATGGACGAACACGGCTACGTCTCCATTGTGGATCGCACCAAAGACATGCTCATCGTGGGCGGCTACAAAGTCTTTTCCGTGAAGGTGGAGGAGGTGCTCGCCACACACCCCGGCGTGGACATGATCGCCATCACCGGCAAACCCAATCCGGAAAGGCCGGGCTCGGAATTGGTCCGGGCCTATGTGACCTTGAATCCGGATTACGCCAAGACCAAAAACAAGGAGGCCATCAAAAAGGGAATCATGGACCTGGCCAAAGACAAGCTGGCCCCTTATGAAGCGCCCAAGGAAATTATCATCATGGATGAAATCCCCCTGACCACGGTGGGTAAGATTGACAAGAAGGAGTTGCGAAAACTGTAAAGCTCCTACTCAATAAAAAAGCCCGGGGCCGCTTCAGGCGCCTCCGGGCTTTTATTTTAACTGTAAAAGCAGCTTGTTATTTGACTGCGTGCACCGCTGCGCATTTCCTGGAATCCAACCGGAAGTTTTCCACTCCGTCATCAACGGAAACCACGATCACCTGCTCGGCCATGTAGCCGTCCGCCCATCTGGGATTGCTGGAGCTCGACCAAAAGACCAGGCCCGGTGCGGCGGGATAGCCATTATCCATTTTGTAAAAGGCCTCCAACTCCGCTTCGGTGGGCAAGCGCCATCCCCTGACTCCTCCTACACTCATGTTTTGTACGTAGGCCTTGGCATAGTCATAGCTCACGCACTCTTGCAGGTCGTCCTGGGATGACAAAAGGGTCCAGGTCAGGCCTGTTTTTCTATCCAGAACAGTCCCCGGCTTTTGTTCGGTAAAGCGTTTATTGCCGCTCAGCTTCAGGCGCATGGCCGCCTGAGCGTTGTCAATGCGGGACTTGTACTTTAAGGCCTGCAGCATTCTGATCTGCTCCAGGACCTTGTCTTTGGCCGTGGTCCGGGGATGGAGCGTCAAAAATTCGTTGTAGTCCGCCAGGGCTGCATCATAATCGGTTCCGCGGCGCGAAGCCTTAGCCTGGACAGCTTCGAAAGCCTTTTGGTCAGCCAGCCTCTTTTGGAAGCCTTCCTTTTCCCGGCTTAACCGTTTGGCGTTATTGTTATCGAAGATCCGAATGTAGGAGTCGCAATATTCTATCGCCTGAGCCCAGTTTTCCTGGCGGGAGGCCAGCTCGATTCTCCGGTTCAGGAACAGGTAATACTCGTCGCCCATCTCCCAAATGAGTTTGGAGACTTCGTCCTTATGCTGACCGTGGGGATGATTGGCCAGATATTCCACGTAAGCGGCGATGCGTTGGTCGGTGTCTGCGGCGTCCAGGGCTTTCAGCCCTTCGAACTGGAAGGTTTCAAAGGCGTTTTCAATTTCCTTGACTTTGGCGTTTGCAGCGCCTGTTTGAGAGCCGCCCGGGAAATCCGCAAGGTACTCCTTATACGAGTCAAGGGCTTTTCCAAACTCCTCGGCGGCGAGGAATTCCTTGGCCTGTTTGTCCACCGACGCAAAGGCGGCCTTTTCCTTGTCAGCTTTCATCTGCTGCATGGTTTCGCGTATGAGCGCGTTCACCTGCTCGGTGTATTTACTGGGATCATTGACTGCAACGTAGTTGCGATAGATGACGATCCGTTTTTCCGGATCTTGCTGCTGGAGAGCTCTTTCGGTCGTGTCTTCAAACTCGGCTTTGGCCTGCATGGCCATTAATAGGTAGAGTCCGCCCATTGCGGCCACGCATAGAACGACCAGGGCGGCCCCAATGATAATGAACTGCTTTGGGGAGATCTTCCTTTTTTCCTGGCCTTCGATAACGTAATTTTTTTTTTTGCAGTAATTCTTGATAAAGGACTTGGCCTCGGCCTCATCCATGCCCAGATCCTGGCCTGTTTTGACCAGGATGTCGAAATACTGGGAGCGGATTTTGCCGTCAATGCCGGCCACGTCGATATCGGCTTCCAGATCCTTTAAACGGGAGCGTCCCCGGCTGATGTCGTAGGATGCGCGCGATTCCTGATCCCGAAAAATGGCCGAGCATTGCCCCGCCAAAATGCCGGAAGCCGTCACCAGGGCGTCCTTTTTGGCGATTTTAAGGATTTCCGCTTCCTTTTTACGGGCGGTTTTCCTTAGAAGCTCGACGCTGGCGGTTTCAGGCAGGCCCAAAAATTCATACAAAGAAGCGTGGCCGACGATCTTCAGGTTGTCATTGATCACCTTCTCAATGGATTTATCCAGGGATTTGCCTTTGATCTTTTCCGTGGATCCGGCTTTGCGGATGGGAACGTTCACCCGCTTTTTAATATCCTTTTCGGTCATGCCATGGGCTTTGGCCAACTTGGAGATTTCCTCCTGGGTGATATACCCCTTGGCCATGCGCAAGCCGAGCTGGCTGTCCAGCTCCACCAGCCTCCCTTCTTCCATGAGCTTGATCCGGGCGCGGATGTCGTCTTCTTCAATATGATGCAGTTCGGCGAGCTTGGTGATTTCCTGGTTGGAAATGTACCCCTTGCTTAAATGAAGGGCCAGATGCCTGTCGATTTCGGCAAAGGCTTCGCCTTCTTTCTCCCGGCTGACTTTCAGGGCGTCCCTGGCCTCCGCCTCCCGCAATTCGGGATCGCTCATGACTTTGCGGATTTCAGGAATGAGCCCTATATAGTTTTTCGCCTGAATCCCCTTGGTGGGATGGTTGCGCAAACGGCTCCAGTTGGCCTGCATGCGCTTGATAGCGGCGTCTATCTTAGCAGGGTCCTGTTCAGGAGGGTCAATGTTCAGTTCCAACAGAATGTAATAGTTTTCCCTATCCATGAAGCGCTTATCATCCTAAGTCTCTGCGTGATGGCAGCTTGGGCTGCCGATACAATACCCTGAGGCCGTCTCGCACATTTCTATTATTGCACAACGGCCCCCTGGCTGCGGGCTTTGGCTTCATCCAGGTCCTTGCCGCGGATGACCGACGTGGTTTCGATAACCACATTCACTTCCTTGGATTCCGTGGTTTCCCGGGCCGTAATCTGCAGGCGCCCTTCCCTGTTCAGGGAAAAGGAAATTTCCACGGGAGTTTCCGTTGGCAGGCCGGTCGGCAGGTTAAGGACCGCTGTTCCAATTTCCACGGCCGTCTCCACAGGCACCCATTCCTCGCTGGTTTCACACTCCATAATGCGAATGAGGACTTTTTGCTGATTGGCGACGGCGGTGAAAAAGGTGTCTTTGGCATTGACGGGAACCGCCGTGTTCCTCAGCACCACATTGAACACGGCTTCTTCATTCTCAGCGTTGTTGACCACAACGCCGAAGCTCTTGCTGGTGACGTCCCTGATTTTTATGAGGGAGCTTTCCACCGCGGCCTGGGTCACGCCGGTATCGTCGGCCATTTCCCTTGCAGCGTCTTTGAACTGCTGGGAGCTGGTGTCCATGGTCTTGGTGATTTCTTCCACGGTTTTCTGGGTCTTTTGCGCCACCCTCTTGATCAGGTCGTCGTTGATGGACAGCTTCCAACCAAAAATGGCGGCGCCCTTGGCTACGGCTTCATCCGGATCGAAAACCTTGGGATCCATGCCGAATTCTTCCTTGATGCGTTTTTCCACCTGCGGCATGCGGGTGGAGCCGCCCACCAGGATGATTTCGTCAAACCGGTTGTAGCCCTTTTTCCGGGCTTCCTCCAAAATGCCGTGGGTCAGGGAAATGGTGCGTTCCAACAGGTCCCGCGTGATTTCGTAAAACTTGTCCCTTTGCAGCTCCACCTTGACGCGCTCTCCGCCGTGGGTGACGGCGATGGGCGTTTTTTCCCTTTGGGAGAGGATCTTCTTGGATTTTTCAGCGGAGAGCTGCAGGTCCTGCCAGGTGTCGGGGTCTTCCAGAATGTCTTCCTGGGAGCCGGTCTGGGTCTGGAACTCCTGGACCAGGTTGTTGACGATGCGGTCGTCCCAGTCCTTGCCGCCCAGGTTGTGATCGCCGCCGGTGCAGATGACCTGGATGGCGTCCGGCCGAATGTCGATCATGGTGATGTCGAAGGTGCCGCCCCCGAGGTCGTATACCAGGACGACCCGGTTGTCGGTTTGTTCAATGGACCCGTAGGCGATGGCCGCGGCGGTGGGCTCGTTGATGATCTGGCGCACGTTGAACCCGGCGATCTCGCCGGCGATCTTGGTGGCCTCCCGCTCGTTGATGCCGAAATAAGCCGGGCAGGTGATGACCACGTCCGTAATGGCCTCGCCGATTTTCTCCTCTGCGTCCTTGGCCACCTTTTTCAAAACATAGGCGGAGATTTCTTCGGGGCGGTAGCTCTTCCCGTTGTATTCGAACAAAAAGTTGGGCTCGCCCATGGAACGCTTGATAAAACTGACCACTTCGTTGGGATACAGCCTGGCGCTTTCCTTTGCCACGCCGCCCACCACCACAGCGTCCCCGTCGAAAAACACAACCGAGGGCGTTACGCGTTCATTTTCAGAATTTGGAATGACAACCGCTTTTCCGAACTCGTCAACATAAGCGATGGAAGAATAAGTGGTGCCCAGGTCAATTCCGTAAATCCGTTTCATTTGCGTGCCCATATTGACTCCTAATCCCTAGTCCTCTGAGACGGGCTTGTAAGTGTAAACCCCAACCATCTCAAGTCTTATTGTTGTATCATCCCATTCGTACCCAGGCAGCAGCCGCTTGGCCACCTTTTTGTCCAGCGACTCATCCTGCGTTGCAATTTTTTGCAGCACCCTTTGCCTGGACGGGTTGAAAGCGTCTCCCTCGCATGTGTACGGCCTGATCCCCTGGAAGGAAAAGGCGTCCTCCAAATCCGAAGGCAAATCCTCTAATATGTCCAATAATTTAGGAAGATCGCTTTCACTCAGTTCCTTTTCCCGGTAATAGCGGACGATCTTTCGCACGTCGTCGATGATCTTCAAAATATCCATTACCATGGACTGCATATGTTTTTTCAGGAGCCCGTCTTTATACTCCTGCAACTCCCCGTGCAAAGAATCAATGATTTTCTCCTTGTGGGAGTCGTATTTCAACTTGCTTTCAAAATCCCGGGACAACTGCTCCATCTGCTGGGACAGCCCGGAAATCTGCTCGGAGACGAATCCCAGGTCCTGGGAAGGATCGCTCTGATCGGGCGCGCACTCCGTCGTTTCCGGGTTATCGGGGTCCGGCGGCGCCCCCTCCTCGTCTTCCGGCGGATCAATTACGATGAAACCGATCTCAGAGTCGTCTCCGTAATCCGCGCCGTCTGAGCCGGACGCCTCAGACATGGAGGCCTCCAAGGGGAAATCATCCTGAAACGCTTCCTCACCGGAATCCGGGTCCATGGGGGCGTCTTCCCGGAACTCCGATTCCTCCCCGGACAAGGCGCCCGAATCCTCGGTTAGACTTTCCATCTGGGACGAAGAGGAACGGCCCGGCCCCATAAGCCCGGTTTCCGAACCGCCCCCTGGCGCCGAGTCCTGATCTCGAGGCGTTCGATCCTCGGGATCGTCAAGAAAAACATCCAGCTCTTCATTGTCAATATTGCTCAAAACACACCCCCTGTATTGCGCAATGTTTTACACCATACAAAATGCAAGGCTGCGGCATTAGAGAAAATATCATTAAAAACTGTGCAATAAAGGCATATTATCATTCCAGCTTTGCATATAAAATGTCAAGCATTTTCTATACTTTACCTTAAACAATAAGGGCTTGCCGGCATACCCGGGACTTTTATCAGCATTCCGGTAAGGCTACCTGCAACTTTTCGTAATCATCCCGACTGATACTAGTGAATTGCACCCCCATGCCTACAGGCATCTCAATGGGATCGTCCGTCTTGGGCCGGTTCCACATGACTTTGCTTTTGATTTTCAGCGGCTTGGGGTGATTAGGCAGCCACAGGCTCAATTCAAACTCCCGGCCTATGTCCAGGGGCCGGTCGGTCTTTATAAACAAGCCTCCGCAACTGGCGTCGTGGGAATAGCTTTCCCTTATGGCGTCGCCGGCCAGAAAGGACAGCGAAAACATTTTTTTCATACGGGGCTCTTTACGGAGAAAATGAACTCCCGAGGAAGTGTCCGTAGCCTTTTTAAGGCGCATAACCAGGCTCCGGAAGATCTGCCTCATCCCCTGGCTCAGGCCGGAAAACTCGTCGCGGATTGCTCCCGGGTCCAGGACGTTGACCACCGTGGCGCCCAAAGCCCTGGCTGTGGCGGTCCTGGGTATTTTTGCGATATAGGACATTTCTCCGAAAATCTCCCCCTTTCGGATGACCTCAACCACGATGTCCTCTCCGTACACTTTTTTGGTGACGGTTACGGCGCCGGTTTCCACCTGGTAGATTTTATCACCGGCGGCGTCTTCCTCGAATATAAGATCTCCGTCATTGAATTCTTCCCTGGCAACGACTTCAAACATAACGATTCCCCAATCCCCGGAAAGCCGCCCTGCGGGTCACCCCCTGCCGCGGCTCGCATAAATCAATAGGCTGACGTGTTGGTCTTAAGAGAGATACTTCCTGTTTTTCAGAGCAAAAAGTCCGAATATCTTTTCTTCTTCATCATTGAGCTTTTCTGCAACGAACTGACTTGCCATCGCAAAAACGGACTGGATGCCGTTTGACTGATCCGGTGAGAGCATGAGCCTCTTATCGCGGGTTTTGCTTAGGGTTTCGGTCAAGGCGGCGATAACGTCCAGGGTCCTGAATCCCCCAATGATATCAGGCAAGTCTTTTAACAGGTTCGTTAAATACAACTTGTACCCTTCCTCCAATATTCGTGCGCCTTTTTCCGGAGCCTCCTCCTTAAAGCATTCAAAAACCCAATCTTTGGTTTCGGTGGGCGTGTTATCCGGATGGATCCCCTTGAAAACGCCTCGAAACGCTTCGTCTTTCGGCCGCGCCTTGAGTAAAATATTGGAAATCCATTTCCACAATTCAGTTTCGTGCAAATTCTTTATAAAATCCCTGCGCTTGGAAGGAGAGGCGGGGGGAGGAGTCCCGACGATGATAAAAGGCCGTGAACCCAGGTCCTTTTCCAGTTCCTTGCGAACCACCACCCAAAACTGCCTGTAAAGATCCAAAATCGGGCCGTAGGCTTCGACTTTGGAGGCCAGCACTTCGTCCTTTTCCGCCAATCCCATGGAAAGCAGGGAATTTAAAACCTGATAAACCGTAAACTTATCGTATCCGCTTTCCCGCGTGATGTCCTTGATCTTGCGCTTGCCGTCCACAAGAGAAAGAAAGCGCCATTCAATGGGGCTCAGCTTGACCTGGTCCGCGGAGGCGGCTCCCACGGCCTTCAATACCACATCGTCGCCGGGAAGGTGCTTTTTCAGCACATCCAATTCGTCAATGCGCCGTGTGGCTTCCAGCAGGATGTTCATGATGTCCAGGTGAGTGACCAGAACCCCCGGAGGAACCAGGTCGGAGTCCGAATAATCGAAACGGCCGCCGTCCCAGAAAAAAACGCTGTAAATCACCTGCTCGGCCTGATCCGCGATATGCTTCTTAAGCCTTTTTAGGCTTACATGCCCTTTTTTGACCAGAATGTTGCCCAAGGCCTGCCGGGTCCGGGAGGATTCCTCCAGGCATTCGTCCAGCTGATCGCTTGTAATGACGCCTTTGGACATCAGCACCTGGCCCAGAGCGTGCTCCTGGGCTGTTCCTCTTGCATAGATCACCACGCCTTCCTTGAAGAAAATGCGCACGTCATTCTCTTCATTGGTCAGGCGCAGAAGCCCGGTTTTCATATCGTTGGACAACATCTGAAGGATGGTGGTCAACGACGCAGTCTCAAAATTGCCTTTTAAATGCATGTACGCCAGGCCTTCATAAATAACTACAAGAGGTAACAAGCAAACCGCTTTGGGACGCACTTAAGCGAATTCGAGCTATAATATCAAAATCAACGGTAACCATCAAGAATAAACCTGGAAACTTATGCTATATTAAGGGCCGCGTTCCTGACTGCGCGCAACGCCCTTTCCGCACTGGCGAACACAGGAATCCCCGCAGCCTGATATTTGACGCGCAATTGCCGCCACGCGGCATCGGCTTCCATGTCTTCCAGGCGATAGGCCCGGTTTTCAAAAACCAGGGCCAAATCCTTTCCGGTCTGCCCCCTGAGTCCCGTGAGGGTCTCAAACAGGCTGTCCACATACTGCCCTGGAGGGGGCGGCTCCAAACCGTACATTTTGCAGAATGTGGAGGAAACCGTTTCCAGGGGATGGGTCAATAAAATGAGGATCATGACGTCCACGGGCTCGGCGGTCAGGATTTCGGTCACACAGCCTTTCAACACGTCCAGGGGAAGCGCGGGCGTGCCCGTGTCCAGGGGATTTTTCATGCTGTTGCCCGGCGTGGGGAAATAGGTCCTGAGCTTCTTTTGGGTCTCATTGCTGAAAACCGGAATCTCCAGGCCCCAGCGATAGGCCAGATCCGAGGTGAAAACGCCGATGGCGCCCCCGCCTCCCACCAGGGCGATCTTTTTGCCCCGGCTTTTGGTGTACACCAGGCCCATCAACGTGTCCATCATCTCATCCAGGCCCTGCACCGCATAAGCGCCGGCCTGGGCCAGGGCGCCTTCCCAGATTTTCGACTCCCCGCCCATGGATCCGGTGTGGGACAGCGTGGCCCGGCCGCCCAAAGGCGTGAGGCCGCCCTTCCAGATGATCACGGGTTTTTTCGCCGCGGTCTTCCGAACCACGTCCAAAAAGGCGACGGCGTCGGCCACGCCTTCGATGTACGCGGCGATGTACTCGGTCTGGGGATCATCGGCCAGATACTCCATAAGCGATATGGCGTCCAGGTCGCACCCGTTGCCGAACGAGACCACCTTGGAAATCCCCAGGCCGGCCAGGGCCGCTTCATGCCCGAAATCGTTGGCAAGGCCGCCGCTCTGGGAAATCATGGAACAGGGTCCGGGCTGCTTGTTGAAGTCGAATCCCGGCAAAACCGTCAGTCCGCCTTTGGGGCAGTGGATGCCAAAGCAATTGGGGCCTACAATCCGCAAGCCCTTGGCCGCGTATTCCTCCAATTGTTTCTGCAGGGCGATTCCTTCCTCGTCCCCCATTTCAGCAAAACCGGAAGTATGCACCTGCACCCCGGCCACGCCGTTTTGCAGGCATTGCTCCAATACTTCGGGAACCGCCTTGGCAGGCACCGAGATGGAGGCCAGATCCACGGGGCCGTCCGCCTGGTCCAGGCTGGGAATGGCCGGAACGCCCAGCACGTCCCCGCCTTTTTCGGATATGGGATAGATCTTCCCCTCATAACCGTATTTCATGATGGAAAGCATGACGAAATTGGCAAAGGAGCCGAACTTGGTTACGCCTCCGTAAAAGGCGATTCCCCGGGGATGGAACATTCGGTCGATTTGTTCGCGCATTTGTTCTTGCATAAGACAGGCCTCCAAAAACATTTAAGTGCAATATGAAGCTATCTTGTCGGACAGGAATCAAAAAAAGGGCTGAATCCGTCGGGCGGCGGCTTAAAATCTGAAAAGCCTATTAGTCATACATCAAATAGGCCATAAGGCCAAGCGCGAGCTTGGCTTGGCGGAAATTAACCATGCGAGGAAAAAGTCGGTCGAATAGATTTCCGTTTAGGTTCCAGGCCGTTAGTCCGTGAATAATATTTGTTCGCGATAAAAGATTATTACCCCTATTTTTATGCAAGCAGGCTGGTTCGACGTTCTCTGGCACACGCCGCAGCAATGAAGACCGGGAAAAGCATAAAGCAACGCTTCCTGTTTCACCAAAAAAGAGGTTCGCCAAATTCTTCGTCCAAAGCCTGAAGGCGCCATCCCTCTTCGTCCTTTTTGGCGAGCAGATAGATTCCGCCAAACGCCCCGCTTATTAAATAGGAGCCGTCTTCCAGGCGCATCAGCTTGCTTGGTTCCCAGTTCCAATGGTACACGGTGTCCTTGTTTTTCAACGGAATCTTCTGCCTTGTGTTCGTAAAGGAAAAATCCTGTATGACCCGGTCTCCAACGAGGCGAAACAGTCCACACGCCCCGGCCAGAACCATTTCTCCATTGGGAAGTATTTTTACGGCAGTAACTGTAAGGCCCTGGTCGGATTCCTCCGATCCAAACAAATTGTTGTCAAACACGGTAGAGTTATTAATGATCGCAATGGAATAGCGCCCGTTTTCAGACCTGCGAAGTAGAGAACATCTGGTTATGCATCCCCCCACGCAAGCCCAAAGATCGCCGTCTTCCGCAACCGCATAGGAGTACGAGTTCTCACAACGCGGCCCGTGCCACCCCACCAATCCCACATCTTTATCAAGGCTGACCAATTTGGGCTTTGGTCCGATTTCCAGGAGCCATAGCCGTTTATTGTTTTCGTGCTTTCCTTCATCCCTGATGTATAGCACGTTCCCATGCAATTCGGGTGGAGGGCCGGGCTTGGGCAGAAGGATGTCTCCTGAATACAGAAGCTCCCATCTTGATTCTTCGAGTTGGTACACTGCCTTGGGATAGACCGCCAGGAGTTTGTCGCCGTGGAAGCCGAGAGAGGGCGGCGGGCCGGCTTGCGGCAGCGGGATGTGGAAACGCGTATTGTCCCTGAGGCCTATAAGAATGGTGCGCCCCTCCGTCACCCCGGTGAACCAGGCTGTCCGGCCAATGGCGACAACCGAGTGCGTTTCAGCAATTTCAGGCGTCAAAACCTTATGAATTTTCCCGGTTGCCGGAGTGAAAAAGTAACCTTCGGTAACAAAATCGTCTTCCGTTCTCCACGCCGAATTTCTAACCGAAATAAAAACGCCGCCTGCATAAGGCGCCAATTGCCGGGCTCGTTCTGAATTGTATACTCTATCCGGCATGCGAATTTTCGTCGCGTCCCGGCTCTCGAGTTGAAGGCCCATCATCATGGAGCGGATCCTTTGTTTAACCGCCTCAACCCGGACTTTTTCCTCTTCCTCCGCCTTTTCCGCCTCCTTCCAGTATGCGGCGTAATGAGCGACATAGTCTTGAATGTCGAAAGTCTTGCCATGGCGCTTGCGCCAGAATGTGTCCAGAATCGTCCCGGACATATCGTCAGGATGCCGAAAACCAAGCTCCACCAAATATTTTTGGAATTCGGAACCGCTCCATAATCCCCAACAATTTCTGATGCCAGTCCCCAAGCCAAAATGAAACTTAATCATGTCGTCTTCCGATTCCATGGCGTCGATCATGGCAAGGGTTTCGGGGGCAAGGCCTTGCTCCAGGATTACATGAGCATCGTCAATGTCTGCCGGCATGCGAGAACAGACCCCGGCCAAGGCCGGCGAAACGCACATAAGTAAAATAATATGAGCGATTAGGAGAAGATAATACCGCGGGCTGCAACTTTTCATAATAGCTCCATAAACGTTTTAATGAATGGATTTGGTACAGACGGGATAGGCAACCAGACTCTCCTGGGCGAAATCAACCGAAACGGGTTCGCCGAAAGGGACGCCCTGGGCGTTCCCGGCCGTACTTTCTGAGACGAGAATTTCAAACCCATGCTTCTTGGCCGCTTCCTCCACGGCATGGGCGATGCTCACCTCCTTGCCCATGACCGAGTAGCCCATGCGCTGGTCGGATCCCATATTCCCCACGACCATTTGGCCGGTGTTAATCCCGATTCTTATCCCGGGGCATGGATATCCGCGCTCCGCCGCCCAGACATGAAACCGCTTCATGGCCTGGATTTGGGCCATGGCCGCTTCGCAGGCCAATTGGGCGCTATGCTTCTCCGTCTCAAAAAGCCCCCAGAAGGCGAAAATTTTGTCCCCTTCAAACCGGTCCACGCATCCTTCCCGGGAATGAATCTCCTCGACGTTCAGCTCACAATACCGGTTCATGAACTCGGACAGGGCATCCAGCGGCAAGATTTCCGCAACCCGGACGTAATCCGCCATATTGGTCACGGATACGGTCAATTCCCGTTCCTGAGCGTCGTATTTGGGCGCTTTCGGCCGTTGGATTTTCTTGATAAAGGGCCACATGGGGTTTTGCCTCTCGGCTTGCGCAACATAATTTCACATCTTTTATTCTGTCACAGGGTTTTATATCATCACTTCAACCTCATAGCAAATGCCAATATTAGGTTGGGAATAGCTTGCAAAATCCAACATCAGTGTGAATAGCCGCGCCTACCTAAAAAACCGCCGCGAAGCGGCATCCATTTTTGTTTGGCAAAAGCTGACTCCCGAAGCCCAAAAACAGCAATGGGGCCGCGGGAATGGTCTCCCATGCAGCCCCATTGATATTGTTCGGGCTAAACAGGCCGGGCGGCCTTTCGTCCGCCTATCTTACTCAGGCTTATTCGTAAATGCCGGCGCACATGGCGTAGGGCTGGTTGGGAACTTTCTTGACGTAGGTGATTTTGGGGGAAGGCCCCTGGTCGCCGGGCTTGGGCCACATGTAGCTGACCCACCCTTCTCCCTGATTGACGGCCACGCTGATGAACTCTGCGAAGAACATCTTGCCGTTCACGTCCTTGGCCATCATGAGATTGCGCCCGATAAGCGCCGGGCTGATGGGATGCGCTGCGTTGCACTGTTTTTCCAGGTCCAGGCAAAAAACATAAGAATCCTTCCAGACAAACTCCCCCCCTTTGTCGTTGATCGCCTTGAAGGCCTCCGCCGCGCCTTTAGTCTCCATCAATTGCGCCGCCGCCTCACACTTACCGATGCATTCCTCCTTGGTAGCCTTATCGGCTGCAAAAGCCGGAAATACCAAAGAAAACAGGGCCGCAACCACGGCTGCTTTGGGCAGCCATCCAAACATTTTTTTCATACTCCCTCCACTCTCAATGCTGCAGTAGCAAAAAAAGGCCGGCGCATTCATCGTCTGGCGCTATGGCCGGAACAAGCGTAGAAATAATACAATGGGGGGGCGCATCCGTAAAGGGAAAATTTATATTAACAAGAATTTCAGCATATAAGCGTAATCCGCGCCTCATATAAGATGGACTGCGAGGAGTTGGACAGTGTCTCTTTTTTGATTGTAAGATGGTTACTATCCAATCAAAAAGGTTTTGATTGATATTTATCTTTGATGAGCGGGACTATCAAACGGTCTTCACCGATAATCCGCGCTAAAAACGCCCGTAATCACGACTTGGGCGGTTTGTATCTTGGGCCGGATATCTGTTTTGAAATCATTGGGGACATCTCCAAAAGAGTTCCTTAAACTCAAAATCTGCGCAATTCATGAAACAAAATCCGCTTTACTCGGATAATGCATTATAATGATAAATTATTCTTTCAAGCGCATGAACCGCTCCCTCAAATCCTGTCAGTTCATCCTCGGGCGCATAGGACATGCTTGTTACAAACATCGTATACTCTTTTTTGTACAAATCATCCTCTTTCAGAATTTTTAATGTGTTCGCCAGTCTGTCAATAACAGACATATTCGCAATAATATCGCCGCCCCTTTGATTTTTATCTTGTTCCAAAGATTTTTTAGCTGAGGATACAAAATCATCTGATGCGTCTAAAATCATATTCTCCAGCGCAGCAAGGTCATGAAGATGTCGTATGATTGTGGGGTCATCTTTCTCATCCGCCCTGTCACGAACGAGGATACGCCACGTTAATGCACTTAATTTGTCGCCTGCCGTCTCTATAGCCGAGACGCAGTCAATTTCAAGCTCCGGGTCTGATTTTGCCATTTCAGACGCCATTGAACGTATACTCCGGCGTTCAAAAGGCCGATTAAGTTCCTTAAAAGACATCTCTAACTGAAGATGCGGTCTTAGGGATGCGGCATCCTAAAACCTGTCGTATTGAATAGGTATTTTGAAGAAACGATGGCTGTCGCCGCGCTGGATTTTATCTTCGTCAATATTGAAGCGCTCATCCCTTTGTATTGCAGAGACCAACTCCCTGCGAAAGGCTCTTCTTTGTCCAGCGGACAGCGAGACGCCCTCAGGAATAGTCAGTATAAAATCCAAATCCTCGGAAAATCGTTTTATCAGACCATAGCCTTTGGAGAGGCTGGTTCCGCCTGAAAATACAATTTTCACCTCTTTATCGCTTTTGAAATCAGATAGAAGGACAAGGAGTTGCACCGCGTACCAATCCTTCTCGATAAACGACGGATCAAGACCTAACTCTAAGGAAATATCCTGAATAACAGTTTTATCAACTGACTTTTTCAAAAGAGATATACCTTCCATTATAGCCAATACGCCGCACAATCCTGCCTTTGACGCCAATCACACGCCCGGTTGGAACTTGGGTTGTTTTCCCTGAATTATAAGCCCTCTCGGCGGATGATGGGACCACCTTAACGCCGAGTTTTTTCAGAAGCTCTTTTGCAAGTTCCGGCAGGGGCTTCTCCGGAACAACAGCGCCGCTAACGCTTGATCTTTTAGAGCGGGCGTAGGCCCCGTAACCCAGACTAACCAGGACCCCCTTTTTCACAAGCCCCCTCAAAATGCGTCCGACCTGATCGTAGCCGCCAATATCCTTGAAATCATCACGCACAAAAACAGGCGTCTTACTACGCTTCACGCGGTAGGTTATCTTGCTCTCTAAGGTGTTTTTTACCGGCACGGCCGCCTCCTTCCAAAAATACGACATCTACACTTTCAAATATACGACAGTACTAAATTGATTTCAAGCTAAAAATATATTGTATATCAATATATTATATTAAACTTGTAAACTCGTCGAAATATATTATTTCAAAAAATAAGTATGTGCTTTCTGACAGGAAATTCCATAATTTTTGGGACATCCCAGAATAATCCACTAACCATGAACTTCGAGCAGGGAGGTCTGACTCAACAATCCAGATGGACGCCCCAAAAAAACCCATAGAAAATTTTTCATAAATGGCAGGATTATCAAACAATCTTCACCGATAATCTGCGCGAAAAACGCCCTGATTCACGACTTGGGCGGTTTGTACCGGGGGCCGGTCAATTGCTTGGGGGAAAGCTGATACAGCAGGCTTCCCGCCCCCAGGGTGAGCCTGGGCAGCAGGGATTTCTGGATGCCTTTCAGCTCCTCGATCCGCTCGGCCGCGTAGGCCAGGACGTCCTTGGAAGGCGGTTTATGACCGTAGCGCTCCTTGAGGCTGATGGCTTTGGTCTTGCCGCATTTGGGGACGCACAGGCCGCAGCCGATGCATCGGGTGTGGTCGATGACCGCCTTGTCGTCCACCAGGGAGAGGGCCTCCATGGGGCAGATTTCCACGCACTGGTTGCAGCCGATGCATTTATCCGCGTCCACGCTGGCCTCAAAATGGCTTTTGGCGATGATGGTGGGGATGTTGTATTCCTTGAGGATGCGCATGACGCCGCAGCAGCAGGTGCAGCACGAGCACACCTGCATGGGGTCTTCCAGGTTGTCCACCATGTTCACCAGGCCCGCTTCCACGGCGGCGGCTTTGGCGTCCAGGAATTCCTCCCGGGAAACCCTTCGGGCGATATTTTTGTCTATAGCCATGTCCGCCAGCCAGCCCATGGCCGAACACGCGTGCATGGCCCGTCCGCACCCCTGCCCCAGGTATTCCTGATGCGTCCGGCAGGCGCACACGTCCACCAGGGAGAAGCTCCGGTTCCGTTCCACGATTTCAGAATACCTGTCCGTGGCCAGGGGCATGACGCCCGTGGTGGACTCCAGGGATTTTTCAATGGGCACGATTCGGCCGAAGCGCAGGTCTTTTCCCTTGGCCTTGTCCTTAAAATAGAGCATGTATTCGTGGTACACGTCTTCAAACAATCTGGCGAATTCCCTGTAAAAAGGAGCATTTTCGGCATCGCTTTTGCTCCGGATCATCTGGGATTCAAATATGCCGGGCGCCAAAGGAAGGAGATTGTAAACGGGAACCCCGGCCATGGTCAGGCGCAAGATCATAAACCGGTCTCCCAGGTCCTCCAAAATGGGCCGCACCGTCTCCAAAGGCAGGTTGGCATACCGGGCCACGGTCTTGGCCGGCTTGGGCGCAAAGGACAGGGCGTTCAACACCTTCGCCTCCTGTTCGTCGAATAAAAACTTGACCAAAGCCAGCAGGGAATCGGTTACAAGCACGTTAGGAAACATGCTTTTAAAAACGAATTTCTCGGCCAGGGACCGGTATATTTTCAAGCTGCTCATCGCAATCTCCTATTTAAACGAAAACAACCATTGCAGCGTCCCTTTTTTCAAGCCGATGGCGGCTTCCGGGCAAATTTCCATGCAGCAGAAGCAACGGATGCATTTTCGATAGTCAAAAACCGGCGTTTTTTTGCCCTCCCGGGGCTTGGAGATGGCTTCCGCCGGACAGGTTTTCATGCATTGATAGCATAAAACGCATTTTTCCGGGTTTGGGGCCGGTTTTTCCACCAGCCAGTTTTTTACCGTTTTGGACGTCAGGGGCCACACCACTCCGCCGTAAACGGTGTTTTTCGGCGGCGTAAACCGGCATGCCAAATCCTGAATGCTTTCCCCCAGCACCTGGATGTCATCCGGCGAGTTGGGGCCGAAATCCCTCTTAAAGCCCTGCACCAGGGTATACGCCTTATCGGCATCCAGGCCCGCGGTCTTTACCGCAACCCAGTCCACGGCGATGGCGTCCTCTCCGGCGATGACCACGCCCCAATCCCTGGGCGAGCCCGTAGGCCCCGGCCCCTCCCCTTCCATGGAGCGCACGCCGTCTACAATATGAAAGATTCTCCTGCCGTCCCCCAATCCGTACTTCAGGCCGCCGTAAAGGTCCAGCAAATAATCGGCGAAATCCATCTGGTCGGGCACGCGCATGTGCATCCGGGATTTTTTCAAACCGGGAATCGTCCCGAACCAATGCTTTACCGCGCCGGTTACGTAGGAATAGGAATGGGTCTTGAATTTCACCAGATTCAGGATGACGTCCGCCTCAAAATAGGCGGCGGAAATATCAATGGTCCGGTACAGCTTGGCGTGCTCCCAGTGCAAGGGCCGGGTGGGGACCGGATCGGCGACTTCAATGCCCAGTTCCTCCACAATGGGGCCGTAGCCAGCCTTTTTAAGCGTATTTTCCAGGGAGAAAAAATTGGGGTTTTCAATCAAAACCGGATGGCCGCCGTAATCTTTGACGATGGACGCAACCGCCCGAAAAAACACGGGATGAGTGACCACGCATTTATCCGGATGGCTGGGCATCAACAGATTGGGCTTCAGGGCGACCCTCAAACCGCCCAATGAAGAAAGATCGAATCCGGCCGCCGTCACTCCCCTTGCGACGACATCCTTCAAGGTTTCGAAATCATACTCCTTACACCGCATCAAGGCCACTATAGTCTTCAAGCTGTTCTCCTTTGTCAGGAGGCGTCTCCCCTCCCCGTCAAAACATGGATGGAATCATTCAACACCTGCTCAAAATCAAAACCGGACTGGACGCTTCGGGCCGAGGCCAGGGTCAGTTCCGCCACGCCGGTGATCATGCTCCAAATAATAGGTATGGCGCGGGCGGGGTCCAGGCCGTTCAGCATGGGCGCCATTGCCGGGCGCGCCAGGATAAAATGTATCTTCTCCAGGATTCGGCCCAGCAGGGTATTCAACTCTTCCATAAGATCGGGATTGACGTCCTTCGTCTTGTCGCCCTGCTCGTAAAAATACCCCATTGCGCTGATGTATCTTCCGCATTGCAGGTAATAGTCCTTGTAATCATGCGCCATGGCTTTAAAAGCCTTTACCGGGTCAGGCTCCTGGATTCTTTCCTCAAAAACCGCGTCCAAGGCCGCAAGATGCCTAAGAAGAATGCTTAAAAGCAGTTCCTCCTTGTTCTTGAAATACACATAGATGGAGCCCACGGAAAGCCCTGCGGCCTTGGCCACGCTGCGAATGGCCACCCCGTCGATCCCCTTGGCCGTAAGGATTTCCTCCGCCGTGTCCGTAATGGCCTGCCTGCGATCTTCCTTTTGCGATTTGCGTAATTCCCTGAATCGTTTGACGGTCACAAAAAATCTCCAAAAATTGAAATATCCCCTACACCCCAAGCCCTACGATGAAATCCGGCCGGGGCGGAGGCGCTTTTTCCGCACACCGAACCATGCTAATGGCTTCCTGGGGACACACCGTAGCGCAGTTGCCGCACCCAATGCAATATTCCCCGGCGATTACGGCGGCGTCCCCGTCCAGGGAGATGGCCGCCACCTGGCACCTGTCCAGGCACTCGCCGCATCCTATGCAAAGATCGCCGTCTATTCTGGCGGCGAAATTGGAAGGATACACCATGCGCACGCCCCGGTATTTTTTCATCTTGATCATAAAGTCGCAGCAGCATCCGCAGCAATTGCAAAGCACAATGTTGTCGCCGTCGAAATTGCTCACATTGTGCACCAGCCCGGCTTTTTCGCTGGCTTCCAAAATTTCCATGCACTCCTCCCGGGTGGCCCTGGAGGCGAAGCCGCGATCCACCACATAATCCGCCGCGCTTCCGAAATACAAACAGGTGTGGGAAGGCGCGTCCTTCACCTTGCAGGGATCTCCCGTCAACTTGGCCTGCTGCCTGCAATGACAGACTGCGGCGGCGAACGAGCTTTCGGCCTTGATAACCTCGGCCACCCTTTCGTAAGGCTGAACCCCGGACTCCAACGGCAACTCCTGCTCAACCGTCAGGGTGCGCAGGGCCGGCTTGATCACACGGCGAGCCTTTTCCGGCATCATGAAAAGCCCTTTGACCGCTTCCTCCACCCCGTCCAGCATTTTCTTGATCAATTTTGCCTGGCGAACCTCGACTGCATCCTCCCTGCCGCGCATGAGTTGCAGCTCAATCAAGCCGGGCATGAACGGAGGCAAAGAATACTCCCGCACGCCCGAATCCTTGTCCTTGGAAAAAACCAGACCCTTATCCGCCATGGATTCCAGCATAGCCCGCAATTCCTCCGGTTCCCTCTCCATAGCTTCCGCCAAAGCCTCCACCGGATGGGAGCCCAAGGGAAAATCGGCGCCTACTTGCGCCTCCTCCTCATTGAATATGGATTGCAGAAACCCCAGAACCTCCGGCACCAGCGGCATTCTTGTAGGATTTTTGTTCAGCCTTTCTCCCAGCCTGGTGTATACGTCCTCTTTCATACTCCCCCTTGGCGCCTGTAATGGGCTGTTGGATGATTGAAAAAAACAGCGCAACATTGGAAATCACGCAAATTTTCGTTGACGACATGAACTATGTTCATTATCATGGACTATGTTCAAAAAAATATCAACCCTTTTCCCGCCCCAGGAGAACGCCTATGACTGCATACCCGGATCAAGCTCTTAAGCAAGCCCAGGACGGCCTGAAAAAAATCATGGTCCAGTGGGCTGCAACCAAAACCTGCGACCAGGATAAAGCCCGCACACTCAGGGAGCAGGCGGCGGCGGCCAATTATCTCAGGTATCGGCGCAGCATCCCCTGTTTCGCCAAGGTCTGCAGCATGGCCGGCATGAATGGCGACAGCCCCGGCCTGGACCAAATCATCGAACATTGCATGATACCCGACGACATCTTCAAATCCTATCCCCAGGGCCTCTTGGACGACAGGGATTTCCAGGGCATGAACCGCTGGCTGGCCAAGGTGGGCGACATAGGCCCCTCCCAGGCTGCGGGCAAAGCCCGGAACATGGACCAGTGGCTGGATCTTCTGAAAAAAGAAGGAATCCACCTGGTTTTTTCCTCGGGCACGTCCGGGAATATGTCTTTCGTTCCCAGGGACGAAAACACCTGGCGGCATTTTTTAAAAAATTCGCTGCTATATACGCCCATGACGGCCGCGGACCAGGGGGTGATCCCCTCCTGGAAAAAGCTGGCTTTGAAACTGCTCTGCCAAAATATGGAGCCTGACGCCCTGCTGAGCCTGACCGATCGCTACGGCCGTCTGATTTTTAGGGATTTCGACGGATACTTCTGCAATTTTTCAGGCGGCGCCCAGGGCATTCAGCTTGTGGGCCAGGAACTGGCCAAGTATTGCCGCAACGCTTTTTTTCTATATGACGCGCCTTTATCGCCCATGGCTGTGCGAGGCATCATCCGGGGGGCGACGGCTCCGGAGGAGCAGGCGGTCATCGACGCCTTTTTAAAAACCACGGTTCACGACAAAAAAGCCAATTATCATCGCATGCTAAGCGCCTTGGAAAAATCCTCCAAACGGGGGCGGAAGGCCATTATTTTTGGAACTCCATATTTATTGCTGGAAATTTGCCAGGAGGTCAAGGCCCGTAAGCTGAATTTGCGCTTAAAAAAGGGCAGCGCCGTGTTTTTCGGGGGAGGCTGGAAATCCTTTGACGGCAACCGCATTCCCGAAGAGGAGCTTCTGGAACTCATCGGCGAAAGCCTGGGCATAGAGCGCAATTTCATCGCGGAAGGCTACTCCATGACGGAAATCCAGGGGCTTATGCTGCGCTGCCCGGAGGGGCGCTATCACATCCCGCCTCATTTTGAAACCGTCATCCTGGATCCTGGGCTTAGGCCTTTGGGCGGAGACGACGTGACAGGGACTTTGGGAATTATCGATCCCTTCGCCGAAAGCTATCCCGGTTTTCTGATTACCGGGGACCATGTACGGCGCGTAAATGAGCCGTGCCCCTGCGGCCGGGGCGGGCCAGCCATCATTTCCATTGCAAGAAGTCCGGGAAGGGAGGTCAAAGGATGCGGGGGCATTATGGCCAAAATCAACGCCTGATGAACGACCATGGAGGGGATCATGAAAGACGACTTAAAGGAAGAAGGCTGGCGCCTTGTCGATTCGAATATGCAAGATCTTTGCGCCAAATTTGACCTGTTGCACTCCGGCGAAAACAACGTCATGCGGCTCCCATTCTTAATCAAGGGGAGCCTTCGCACGCCCGCCCGGGTAGATTTTGACGACATACTCCGGGCCTTTGATGCGGCGGAAAAAGTTGCGCCGGCAGGGGCTTTCATCAGCCATGCGCAATTGGAAAAGGCTCAGGTATTGCGGGAGCCCGTCATCAACCGCAAAACCATGCGCCCGACCGGCGCCTATCAATATTCGGTCATGCCAATTTTCTCGCCCCGGGAGGTTTTGGAAAACGACTTTTCCGCCCTGTGCGCGTTGTACAACACGCCCTTTCAGGAGATCCTGGAGCTTTTAAAAAGCCTTGGGGCCTTGTTCGCGCAGGAAAAAACCTTTCTGGACTCCCTCCGGGACCTCACGATCCAAACGGCCCAGTTGCCGAACCAATGGCATAACCTGGGATTCGACGCCCTAAACATACTGATCGATCCTCATTCCGCGAAAGCCACGGTGGATAAGGACCTTGGCGTATGGGGACTGGCGGGTTCACGCTTTTTGGACGGCTGGGTGGAATTGCCCGGCGCCGCGGTCCTGCCTGCTCCCGTGCATTTGATTGCAGCCCAGGCCCTGGGGGCAAAGGCCCCTGCCTGGGAAAGCCGCAAGCCGTCCATGCGGGCCATGCCCACCCGGCAACTGCACATCACGGCAGGCAACGCGCCCCAGATTCCTTTTATATCGGCTTTGCGGGCCATCCTCACCAAATCGGCGGCGGTGATCAAATCCCCATACGGGGCCACCCTGCCCGGCGCATTGTTGTCTCTGGGGCTTCCGGCGGCAGCCCCGGACCATCCCATAACAAGGCATTTGTCCATCGTATACTGGCCGGGAGGAGAGACCGCCGTGGAAGACGCCTTTTTCGCGCCCAACTCATTTGACAGGATTGTGGTGTGGGGAGCGCCTGACGCCGTGGAATCGGTCAAAAAGCGGGCCTTATTCACCAAGGTGCTCACCTTCAATCCGCGCTACGGGGTTTCCATGATCGGCCGGGAAGCCTTTGCTGAAAGCCTGGAAGACCTGGCGGCCGCGGCCGTCGCGGACTCTCTGGTCGCCAATCAAAAAGCCTGCATCGCCTCCCAGATCCACTACATAGAAGCAGACGAGGACCAAGCCAGATTATACGCCCAAGCCCTGCAAAGGACGCTGGCCGCCTTTGACCGGGCGTCCCCCAACTATGTGGACCCGTTTTTCGTCGGAGAGATCAAACGGGTCATGCGCGGCGTGCTCATTGACGGAGATTGGTTCGTGAACAGCGAGGAGGGCCGTTTTTGTTCCGGGGTCGTCCTGGTGGACAGGGAAATTCCACTCTCCGCCGTCACCATGCAACGCATGATCATTGTCCGAAGGCTGGATAGGCTGGAAAGCGCCCTGCCCTATTTGCATCCCGGCGTTTCCACGGTCAGCATGGCGCCCCTTTCCGTAAAGGAGCGGCTGCAGGATGAAATCGCCGCCCGGGGAGTCAGCAACATTGTGGATCTGGGCCATAGCGGGACCATGTTTCCGGGTATGAGCCATGACGGTATGATGGCCTTAAGCGAACTTGTGGACTGGAAAAACGGCTGAACCGCCGGAAAGGGCTCCGACCATGCAATCATCCTCCATCCTGGCTCAACCTTTAAAAATTGGAGAACTGACCGCCGACGGCCGGGTGTTCAAGACGGCCACATCCGAAACCCGCGCGACCGAGGACGGATTCGTCTCCGACGAACTGTTGGATTTTTACCGGCCCATAGCCCAGGCCGGCACGCCCCTCATCATCACCGGCAATCTTTACGTGACCGAGGAAGGCAAGTCCACCTACCGCATGTGCGGCGCCGACCATGTGGACAAGATCAAAGGCCTGAGCCAATGGGCGGACCTTGTCCACTGCCAGGGCGGCCTGCTGTTCGGGCAAATCAACCATTGCGGCAGGCAGGTTATGGCCAGGGCCATGGGCCTGGACTCCGCCGTTTCCGCCTCCGACGTGAAGGAAAAGGTCATGGGCGTCAAGCCCAGGCCTCTTACGCAGCGGGAAATCAAACAGGCGGCGGAAGATTACGTGCGCTCCGCCGAAATCTGCGAACAAGCCGGGTTTGACGGCGTGCAAATCCATGCCGGCCACGGATACCTTATCAACCAGTTTCTCACGCCCTACACCAATCGCCGGGACGACCAATACGGCGGGAGTTTTGTCAAACGCCTACGCCTGCTTTTGGAAATTTATTGGGGAATCCGGGAGCGCACCAACCTGACCGTCATCATGAAAATCAACGGCGCCGACTATTTGCCGGGCAGGCAGGGCCTGTCTACCGCTCAACTGGTGGAAGTCGCCCGCATTCTGCAAGAGGAAGGGTTGGACGCCTTAGAGGTCACGGTGGGGCATTATGAGTCGGGATTCCCCATGATCCGGGGGAATTTCGGACCGTTCTTCAAAGGATTGATGGAAGAAGGCATAGGGCCGCAACTGCCCTGGTTCCGGCGTTTTGGAATAACCTGCTTTCGTCACCCTTTGGCTTATATATTCGACCATATCTGGCCCGCCCAGGAAGGATTCAACCTGCATTACGCCCGGGAGTTCAAAAAAAAGCTGAGCATTCCGGTCATCTGCGTGGGAGGCTTTTTAACCCGGGAGCATATGGAAGAGGCCATTGACGGCGGCGCCTGCGACGCCGTGTCCGTGGGGCGCGCCATGATTGCGGATCCGTGTTTGTTTAGGAATATCCTGAACGGCGAAAACGGCCCCAAATGCTCTTTCTGCAACGCCTGCATCGCCCGCGCCGGCCGCCTGCCCGTGGACTGCTACGATCCGGAGGTGAATCCGGTGCAGCAGCAGTCCTGCCGAAAAATCCCTTAAGGAGACTCATTTAAAGGGCTGCGGCGCCTTATTGCATTTGCCAGAGGGTCTTTTGACGGATCCATGTGCACGGTTTGGGGATCGCACCTTTTCCTCGCCGCCATGTCCATATGCGACCTTGGCAATAAGGAGCAAAAGGTCCGGTATCTTCCCAAAATGGCGACGGGTGAATGGATCGGCGCCCTGGCCCTCACGGAACCCGAGGCCGGGACCGATGCCACGTCTTTGGCGACTACGGCCGTCAGGGACGGCGATTACTACATCCTGAACGGAAGCAAAACGTTCATTTCCAACGCGCCGATAGCCGACGTCTTCGTGACGTACGCCACCATGGACATGTCCAAACGGGCGGGCGGAATTACCGGCTTCATTGTCGACCGGGACACCCCGGGTTTGACTTGCGGGCCGCCCATGAGAAAGCATTTCGGCAAGTCCACGCCCACCGGAGAAATGTTTTTCAATGACGCAAAAATACCGGCTGAAAACCTTCTGGGCAAGGAAGGAGAAGGCTTCACCGCCATGATCGCCTCTCTCGGCTGGGAAAGGCTGGCCTTCGCGCCCATTGTCGGCCTCATGGAAGCGGAGTTGGACTTGTGCATCGACTACGCCAAAACCCGCAAACAGTTCGGAAAGCCGGTGGGAAAATTCCAGTTGGTGCAGGCCATGCTGGCGGAAATGAAAATGGACTTGGAAGCCAGCCGCTATCTCGCCCTTTCCCTGGCTTGGAAAAAGGACCAGGGCATATACAACCCCATAGATGCAGCAATCGCCAAGACCTTCCCGTGTCCACTAACGGCGCCATGATGGCCCAAGGACACACAGGCGCAGGAGGAGGGATTGCCATCCTTGTGGAGGCCGCCCGCCAGGTAATGGGCAAGGCGGGAGAAAGACAAGTTAAAAACGCGGACATTGTGGTGGAAACCGCTTCCGGCGGAGTAGGCATGGATTTTCACGCAGGCGTTCTTGGAAGGGAGGTTTGATCATGGCCGAATACACAAAACCGTTGCCGCTGCTTACCAGCCTCAGCAAGACATTTTATGAAGGCTGTAAAGAAAATAAACTCTTGTATCAGCATTGCAAAGACTGTGGAGAAGTGATTTTCTATCCCAAAATCGTTTGTCCCGCTTGCATGGGAACAAACCTGGACTGGAAGGAGTCCGCCGGAAAAGGGAAGATTTTTTCCTTTACCGTCGCCTACGACTTTGCTCCGCCCGAGTTTGCGTCCAGCACGCCCTATGCCCTGGCTGTCGTCAACCTGGACGAAGGCTTTTCCATGTTAACCAATATCGTGGATTGCGACTTGGAAAAACTGCAGTGCGACATGCCGGTGGAAGTCCTCTTTGACCCGGTGACGCCGGAGATCACCCTGCCCAAATTCAGACCTGTTCCGGAATAACAATCAGCCCGCCGGCGCGAAAAATGTTTCGCGCCGGTTTTCATAAAAGGCAAAAATTGCGTTTATTGTTCCCCGGGCTCGTCCAAAACCTGGCGGATGGCGGCGGCCATGGCTTGGGTGCGCAGGGGTTTGGCAAGGAGTTGGCACGCTCCCAATTCCAGCGCACGGGCCTTGCTCATGGAATGGTCGTTGCCCGTGAACAGGATGCACGGAAAATCCGGTCTGATTTCTTTGATTTTTTTCAGCAAGACGTCCCCGGTCATTTCCGGCATGGCTACGTCCAGGATGGCCAGGTCGAATCCATCGGGATCGGCGGTAAATGATTCAAGGGCGGCGGCGCTGCTGGTGTAGGCGTCAATCCGGTATCCCAACCGTCCCAGAGCCCTTTCCAGCAGCATGGTTATGGAGTCTTCGTCGTCGACCAGCAGGATTTTTTCCTCGCCGCCGGCCGCCTTGACTTTTTCCCTTGGCTCTTCGGAAAGGCCCTCCATGTGCAATACGGGAAAATACAGGGCGAAAGTGCTGCCGTATCCGGGAAGGGTTTCCACGCAAACCTCTCCCTTATGCTGAGTCATGATGGTGTGCACCATGGCCAAGCCCATGCCGGTTCCCTGCCCCTTGGGCTTTGTGGTGAAATAGGGCTCAAAAATCCTGGACGCCACGTGAGGCTCCATGCCGCCTCCGGTATCCTGGATCTCCAGTTTGGCGTATTCTCTGAGCGTAGCGGAAGGCAAAGAAGCCATGTCGCCGGGAATGCGGGATTCCGTTTTCAAGGAAACCTTGAGCAAGCCCCCGCTTTCCTTCATGGCCTGATAAGCGTTGGTGCACAAATTCATCACCACTTGATGAACCTGGGTCGGATTACCCATTATCAGACAGGGCGCCGCCTCAAATTCCTCCTGAATCCGGATGGCCGCCGGAAGGCTTGCACGAATCAGAGCCAGGACTTCTTTGACGACATTGCTCAGATTAATGGGCTTTTGCTCCTCCTTCTCGGATCGGCTGAAGCTGAGAATCTGAGAGACCAGGCTCTTGGCCCGGCCTGTGGCCCGGACGATCTCCCGGACGCATTCGCTTGCCGGATTTTCGAAAGGGATGTCCTCCAAAGCCAACTCCGCATACCCCATCAATGGATGAAGTATATTATTGAAATCATGTGCTATCCCCCCTGCAAGAACGCCTATGGCCTCCATCTTCTGCGCATGGCTAAGTCGTTCCTCCATACGCAGAGAATGGGTAATATCCTGGGCGATGGCCAACAGGGCCACGTGCTTGCCGGAGTCGTCCTTGATAATGGAGGTGCTCATGCGGGTGGGAAATTCAACGCCGTCTTTTCTGAGATGAGTCACCTGGACGTCATTGGCGCCGTCGTATGCAGGGTCCGTCAGATAAAAACGGATCTGCGATTCATACTGGGCGGGCGAATGAAATATGCTGAGGTTTTTGCCGGTCAGTTCCTGAGCGGTTTCATAACCGTGCATGTCCGCCCAGGCCTGATTGACGAAAATGACCTCGCCGTTCAAAGTAAAGATGCCGATTCCATCAAAACTCTGTTCCAGGGCCATTGCTTGAGAGCGCAAGGTTTCCTGCGCCCGCCACTCGGTCGTCACGTCCCTGACAATGACCACCGCCCCCACGGGCTGGCCGTCCTTATAGACAAAGCGGTTGTTCAGCAGGCATCGCAATTCCTCGCCGCTTCGCATGCGGATGGTATACTGCACTTCGGTGGAAATATCTTTTCCGGATAAAAAATCCTCCATTCGTTGCTGATACAGTTCCTTGCTTTCAGGAGTCAGCAGGTCCCATGGTTTAAGATTTAAAAACTCCTCCCTGGTATATCCCAAATAAGCGCACATGACGTCATTCACATTGGAGATTCCGCCTGTTCTGAAGTCGATTTCATAGATCCCGGCGGGAATCATATCAAACACATGGTCCAGCCTTCCCTCCAAATCGGCGGCAGTCTCCTGCGCTTCTTGGCGGAGCTTCTTCTCCTCCTCCAGTTGCTTGAGGATTTCCTGATATGATTCTCTGGTTGAATGGGTTTCCACTATATTACCTCATAATAACTGATCGTTATAGCACTTCATATCATCTTTTAACGGGAAGGCAAAGCAACCATTTCAGCTTTCCGTCTGTTTTTAAATACCATCTTGGTTCAAGCTGCGTTCTGCAAGGCTGGAGGCATGGCTTTTGATTGAGGAGAATCTCTTTGTGAAAGGCCTGATTAAGATGCAATATAAGTACTGATATTTCAGATAAAATATTGACCTAAAAAACATTAAAACCGCGGCCGGTTAGCCCGACCGCGGTATATTCAACCCTATAATGGGACGCCGTTTTAATTACTATGCTGGATCAGGCGTCTCTTATCAATCAGATCATACCCAGCGCAGGCAGGTCTTTCCGCGCCTCCAGCATTTTTCTTTCCTGGCCCTTGAGCGCCTTTCTGGAAACGGGTTGGCCGGAGAAGTTTCCCCCCACCAGAACCATCAGTTCCTCAACGATTTGTTTCATCTGCTCGGCCTGGGCGTTTAATTCTTCGGCTGCGCTGGCGGATTCCTCGGAATTAGCAGCCGTACTCTGCGTAACCTTGTCCATTTCAGACACGGCCTTGCGTATTTGCTCATAGCCCTGTGTCTGCTCATTGGAGGCGGCGGCGATCTCCCCCACGATCTCCCCGACCTTGACGGTGGTTTCGGCCACTTCGCCAAAGGCCTCGGTTGTGGAGTCAAGCAATTGGGCGCCGTCTTCCACGCGTTTGACCGTGCCTTGGATCAGTTCCGTTGTGTTTTTAGCGGCCTCGGCGGCCCTGACAGCCAGATTGCGCACTTCATCCGCGACGACCGCAAATCCGGCCCCCGCCTCCCCCGCCCTGGCCGCTTCCACGGCGGCGTTCAAAGCCAGCAAATTCGTCTGAAAGGCTATTTCGTCAATCGTTTTGATAATCTTTGAGGTCTCGGCGCTGGCGTTGGAAATCCCTTCCATGGCGCCGGTGAGCTCTTCCATGGTCTGGCTGGCCTTCTCCACCACGCTCTTGGTTTTTTGCATGAGCACATCGGCTTGATTGGCGTTTTCCGAGTTGCGTAAGGTCATGGATGCCATTTCCTCCATGGAGGAGGAGGTTTCCTCCAGGGACGCAGCCTGCTCGGAGGCGCCTTCGGCCAAAGACTGGCTGGAGCCGGCCACCTGATTGGAAGCCGAAGCCACCTGATCGGCGCCTTCACCCAAATTTTGGCTGATTCTTGTAAGCACATTGACAATGCCCCGGGCAATGACTATCGCCAGAAAAAGTCCGGCAATGATCGCAGCAAGCCCTACGATGCTGACGTTTCTTTTCGTGCCCTTGGCTGCGTCCAGCATGACCACGTCCGTCATGATGTTCTTTTTCGCCTCTTGCCGGATTTCTCCCAGCAGTTCTTGAACCGTCCTCAGGCTGGGCATGGTCTGGGAAGCGTATATTTGGTTGGCCTCCCGCTGTCCTTCCAACAGCGCCGCCGCCTCATGATGCAAGGCTTCCATGGCCGCCTCGGTTTTTTCCAGGGCGGGCAGGGTATGTTTACGATACGCATCCAAAGCCTTGTTTCGCCCTTCCATCAGCTTGGCTTCCGCATCAATGGCTTGGTTAAAATATTCTCCCACCTCCTCCAAGGCCGGCAAAGTCACCATGGTGTAGACGTCCCTGGCGGAAAAGGCGTCTCCGGCTTTCAAAGAAGCATCGATGTCTATGGCTGATCTGTGTAAAGCGTCATGGGGCGCCTTGCAAGCCTCCAAAGCCTGTTTTAAGGCCGGAGACGAGGCCATATACACCTGGGCTTCCCTGGACTGCAAAAACTTGCCAAAGGCGCATTTGGCGGGATCGGTCTCCACATCCAATGAGGTTTTCCGCTCCAGAATGGCCTGGGCCACTGCTGCGGCCCAGCGCCTGTGGTCGTCCAGCCTTTGCTGCAACATGACCATCAGCCCGGGATGGATTTGCCGGTACTCTGTTTGAATCTGTTTGGCGGATTCATGAAGCTGCCTGTGAGGCTCCTCCAATGCCTTAAGAAGCGGCCCCAAGGAGGGGTTTCTTTCCACGGCCTTTTTAGCTTCCTCCCCGAAAAGCCACTTACCCAGGGCGCACTGGTGGTCGTCGGTGATCACATCCAGCTTTGCATGATTTTCCAGGAATAAATCATCAATCGTTTCCATCCATTTAAGATGATCTATCTGGCGAGCCTGCAAATAGGCGGGCAAATTCGCGTCCGCAGGCTGAAACGCCTTGCCAATGGAGATGGCTGACTCGTGCAGCCTGGCATGAGGTTCTTCAATCCGCTTGATAATAGGCGCCAGGGACGGAACCAGAGCTTCGGCATTCTTACGCCCTTCCCCATAAAGCCATTTGCCGAAACCGCATTGACGGGGGTCGGTCTCCACATGCAGTTCCGTAATATTTTCGTCCGTAAGCAGCGCGTTGACGGATCCGGCCCAGTTAAGGTGATCCACCTCGCGTTGGGCCAAAACGCCGTCCAGCTTGTTGCCGTCTATGACCATGCCGGCGTTGTGCACTATACCGCCCACCCCGGTGAAGCTCAGCAGCCCTACGGCCGTAAGCAAAACCAAAACCACGGCAAAGCCGAACGCAATCCGTTTGCCCACAGTCATTCGTTGCCGGAAGGAATTACTCTCCATTTTAGGCTCCAATCATCATTAGTTTTTTCGACCATCCTGCATCCAGATTCAAAAGTTGCATTGTCAAATATTTGGCGTCACAACGCCTTATAAACATAGTAAAATCTATGCCCGGCCCCATTGGCCGTTTGGCCGCGTCTTCCCGCAATAACCTGAAAAGCCAGACACGATTTCACAAAATTGCCCCTTGGCCTAAAATCAAAATTTCCAGTGAAAGCTGTATTAGCAATATTCAGGCCAATTTTTAAAATACCACTCAAGCCTGCTGATCTATCAATACTTAATAGAAATAAGGCGGTTACAAAGGCAACGTACCCAAAACCGCGCCAACATCCTGTCGAATCCGCCAAAATAGTGACCTGTCCAATTCCAAGATTGACTTTCAACGGCCATGGACCTAAAACTAATCCAATACTCACCTGGAGGGGGGATTCAGGAAACCAATGGCAGACGCAGTATTGATTTATCCGTACATAGGGGACATGGATGTGGTGCGCGACAAACCCCATCTTCCCCTGGGGCTGATCCAAACAGCCTCTCTGGCGGCAAAACATTATTCATTTTCCATCATTGATCTCCGGATAGAATCGGACTGGCAGGCCAAATTAAAAAGGGCGCTGGCGGCGGCACCCTTGTTCGCGGGCCTGTCGGTCATGAGCGGGCAGCCGGTGGCAAGGGCTTGGGCGGTATCGCGTTTTATCAAGGAAAACAGCGATATTCCCGTCCTATGGGGAGGCAATCACCCCAGTTTAAGCCCTCAGGAAACCCTCCAGGACCCCAACATCGACATGGCGGTGATAGGAGACGGCGAGGAAACCCTTTTGGAAGCCATGGACAAATTGTCCGCGGGAAAATCCCTGAAAGGCGTCCGGGGGGTGTGGTTCAAACAGGACGGAAAAATTATACAAAACGAACTGCGTCCGCCCGTGGACCTGGACTCCCTGCCCTTGCCCCCTTACCACTTGGTGAACGTGGAAGACTACGTGCAGGTCTATCGGGGCAAGCGCATGATCAACCTGGAAAGCTCCAGGGGGTGCGCGCATCACTGCAGGTATTGCTATCACACAGGCCAGTCGGGCAATCATCGCTTCCGCGCCATGAACGCGGAAAAAACCCTGGAACGCATGTTCTGGGCCCGGGATTCCATGAATCTGGACGGCGTGTACCTGGTTGACGACAATTTTTTCCTGAATAGAAATCGAAGCGCCGCCGTGGTCGCCGCCCTGAAAAACCAGTCCCGCCAGTTTTATTGGCAGATCCAGGGCGTGGACGTGCCCAGCATGCTGCAGTTCGACCAGGCGGGCTTACAGGATCTGGAAAAAAGCGGGCTCCAGAGGGTTTCCGTGGGAGCGGAGTCAGGCAGCCCCAAAATTCTCAACTATGTCAACAAGCCCCATACCGTGCCCATGTTGCTTAAGGCCAATAAGTTATGGAGCGGGTTTAGCATCTATATTTTTTACTCCTGGCTTTCCGGGCTGCCCGGAGAAACCCTGGCAGACCTGAAAAAAACGGTCAAGGTGATGTTTCGCATCATGGAGGACAACCCCAACGCCAGGCTGTCCCCCATATACAACTTTCTGCCTTTTCCCGGCACCTCCATGTGGGATGAGGTCATAGACAACTATGGATTCCAGCCGCCTGAAAGCCTGCAGGAATGGGGAAATTACGACTGGAGCCACGTTAACGTGGCTTACCTTGACCCGGCTTTAAAACGCACGTTGGACAACCTGTATTTTCCAAGCCTGTGCCTGGATCGCAAATTTGAGGACTTTCCCGCCCCCTGGTGGCTTCGCCTGGGAGTCAAGCTATACAGGCCCGTGGCCAAAGCCAGAATGAAAACCCTGTTCGCCGGTTTCCCGGCGGAAAGGGCCGCCGCCTCCATTGCGGAAAAAATCCTGGTTGCAGGCGCCCGGATGAAAACTCCCTGGACCCTCTAATTTGACGCCATGAATATGAGCCAGAAACCGCATCTTTTACTCGTCAAGGTTCCCAGTTACAGCGACGTCATAGCGCCGCCCCTTGGGCTGGGCTATTTGGCGGCCGCCGTGCGCGACTCAGCCCGTGTAAGCCTGCTGGACGGCGTGCGGCTGGGCCTGACGCCTAAAAAGCTGTACAGCATAGCCAAGTCCCTCAACCCCGACATGGTCGGGTTTTCCGTGGTTTCCGCAGCCAAATCTCCGGCCGTTCAATGCATTGGCGCCGTCAGAAAGGCTCTGCCCAAGGCGGTCATCCTCGCCGGCGGCCCCCATCCTACGGCCATGCCCATGGAATTCCTGGCGGAAACGGGGCCGCATCTGGACTTTGTCCTGCGGGGAGAGGCGGAGGAAGGCCTACGCATCTTATGCCGGGAGTTTCCAGCCCAAGGGGTTCAGGACATCTCTCCCGATGATCTGAATAAAATTCCCGGAATGGCCGCCATTTGCGGGGACGCGCCCATTTGCCGCCCGCCGGCAGTTCGGGAGGATATTAACCATCCAACCATGCCGGCCTGGGACCTGATGCCGCCCGGCCAATATCCCAAAGCCCCCCACGGCGCCTTTTTTCGGCGGTTTCCCGTGGCGCCCGCGCTCACCAGCCGGGGATGCTCCTACGGCTGCGGCTTCTGCAGCGTCCCGGCCCTGACCGGGGGTAAGATCCGGTTTCGCGCCCCCCAACTGGTCGCAGAGGAGCTGCTGACGCTGAAAACCCGATTCGGCGTGCAAGAGGCCCAAATCATCGACGACAATTTTACGGCCAACAAAGCCCACGCCCTTGCGGTCTGCAGGGCTATTATCAATGCGGGCGTCAATCTCCCATGGACCTGTCCCAACGGGGTTCGCATGGAAAACCTGGATAAAGAGTTGATTCAGGCCATGAAAGGCGCCGGCTGCTACTCGGTCTCTCTGGGCCTGGAGTCCGGCAGCGCCATGGTTTTAAACCGGATGAAAAAGGGCCTTTCCCTGGATCATGTCGGAGAAAGGGTCGAACTGCTGGCAAAGGCGGGACTGGAGGTCAACGGGTTTTTTATCCTGGGGTATCCCGAGGAAACCCGGCAAGACATGAAAGCCACCCTGGACTTCGCCAAAAGCCTGCCTCTGACCCGGGCCAATTTCTCCCTGTTTACTCCCCTGCCCGGCTGCCCGGAATGGGAAAGGCTGTCCGCCGATCCGGCCGCCATGGAAGGATTGACCACCACCTTTTCCCAGGTGGGGTACGTGCCCCAGGGATTTTCCCGGTCCAGCCTTAAGCGGCAGCAACGAAAAGCCTTCTTGGGCTTTTACCTGCAGCGGAGAAACGCAAAAAGGCTTCTGGCCTCCCTGCGCTCCAGGGAAGCCGTTTATTACTTCGCACGGCGGGCCTGGCACTGGATGGGAGCCTCATGAGCGCCGGGACCCTGGACATAGGCTCCCTCTCCAGGGTGCTGCTGCTAAACCCGCCTGCGTCCTCGCCGGTCTTGCGGGATTACTACTGCTCCACCCGCCCCAAAGCCAATTACTACTGGCAGCCCATAGACCTCTTATGCCTGGCGGCCCAGCTTAGAGGCCGCGCCCGAATCATGCTCCTGGACGCCGCGGCCCAACAGACGCCCGCCAAACAGGTGCGGAAAATCATCAAGGCCTATCAGCCGGAGGCAGTCTATTGCCTGGCCTCCACCCTGTCCTTTCAAGAAGACATGGCCTTTCTTCAGAAAATCGCCAACGAAAAAACCCGCGTGGTTATAGGGGGGGAAGCCGCCCTTGCCCCGGATTTCCCCTTTGAGGATTTTCCTTTTATTGACGCCCTGGCCCTGGACTTCACCGCGCCGGAATTGGGCGAGTTTATCCTGGAAGGAAAGGCGTCTGGACGTTTGCGAACCAGGGATCGGGCGCCCGCCCCGCCGCCTAAAGGCGTTGAATACTCCATGGGAGTCCCCCCCCACAACCTGGTGGACAACGCCTTATACAAGCTGCCTTTATGGAAGGGAGTCTTCCATTCGCTGCTGACGGATTTCGGCTGCCCCTATAAATGCTCCTTTTGCAACTCAGGACTGGACGGCCTGGGATACAAATCCAGAAATCTTGCGGAAATCGAAAAGGAGCTTAATCTTCTGAAAACCCTGGAAGCCCGCCAAATTTACCTGAGGGACATGACCTTTGGGGCGGAATTGAACAGGGGTATGGAAGTATTGAATTTGCTTTCCCGCTATTCCTTCGCCTTGCGGGGCTATCTGCGGGCCGATCAAGTCACCCCGGCGTTTGCCAAGGCCCTGAAAAAAGGCGGGTTCCAAATGGCCCAGATCGGCGTGGAAAGCCCCTCTATGATACAGCGAAAGGCGCTCGGGAAAAACATTAGCGACGAGGTTTTTTACCAGGCTTTCAGGCTGCTTCGGGAACAAGGGATTGAGGCGGGCGCCCATTTTATCATCGGGTTTGAAGAGGACCCGCCCCTGGCCGCCATGGACTGCCTGACCATGGCGAAAAAACTGAACGCCGCCTATTGCTCCATCAACGTAATCCAGGACCGTTTGGGCGCCAGGCCCAACCTGCTCGCGGACTCGCTCCGCCGCCCCTGGTTCAAGCTCCAATCCCAGGCCGCCATGGCCCTTTACAACGCCCCCAAACAGGCAATGTTTCTCTTTAGCAAACCTTGGTGAGCGAAACTTGAGGAGGGGAGAGTTCCGTCCAGATGGAGGGTTCTCTATGCGTCTTCAACGGTAATCTTTTTCGCGGACAGGTCGTAAACTTCGGAATTGATTTCACATGCAAACCATTCACAGAACATTTTGTAAGTCAGCTTTCCGGGGAAATTTTTAGGGTCAGTACTCCAACCCTCAAGCTCAAGCCTGAAAATAGCCTTGAAATTCCTCTTGATAAATGCCTGCGCCTCTTCAACCACGTCGTACTCGGGAATCAGGAAGACAGTGCATTCATGACGAATATCTTCCAGAGAATATTTTTCTTCCGGGTAGAGCCCATTAAGCCAATTCAAAAAAGGCTCTTGTGGTTTCACTATGACGGCTGAACGATTAACGCTTCTCATCTATTTTCCCTCATATGAATATTGAAGTCGATTATTAGGTATGATACTTATCTGATAAATTCAATTATTTTTTGAGATTAGAGGCTTGCCCTATCATGATACTTCGCTACTCCGCCAAACTGGGAAAGAAACTCAAATCCGTCCCTGATTTTGTCATGCCATCTGATTTCAATCCATGTCTGGGTTTGTGGCTAAGATGCGCCAACTTCAAATTTTCAGGATCAAAATAAGATGGAATATGTTGAGCTAAACCGCAAATTCCTTGAATTAACGGATGACAGTGGAAAAACAGAGGATCAGCTTTTTGAAAGCATCTTTAGTTTGCCACAATTCGTTAAAGGCATAGGCTGGGATGATCTTATTGGCTATTCCTGCGCCGTTATTTTAGGTGAAGCTGGAGTAGGGAAAACTCTTGAGTTAAAAAAACAAGCCAAGAAACTTTTAATCAAAGGAAAGTATGCGTTTTTTCTTGATATTGGCACTCTTATCGACGATGAAATTCAGTATGCATTGAACGCGCCTGAGGATTGGAACCGTCTTCAAGAATGGAAGGGGAGCCAAGAACTTGGGTACTTTTTTCTGGACTCTGTGGATGAGGCTCGGCTTAGGCATTCTAAGGTACTGGAAAAAACCTTTAAAAAATTGATTTCGGAAATTTTGGAGCAGCGGAAACGAGCACACTTCATAATTTCCTGTAGAGTAAGTGACTGGCAATGTACCATGGACCGGAATACTGTTGATGAATACCTATTTTCTGGCCAACGGAATCAAGATGAGATTGCCCAAAACACCTCCACGACTAGAGTATTTCAACTGCTGCCGTTAACTTTGGATCAAGTTGACCTAATGGCTAAATCATCAGGAATTGACGACTCAAATGCATTTATTGAAGAGGTTCGAAAAACCGGTTCTGAAGTATTTGTCGGTAGGCCACAAGACGTTGGGTGGCTTTTGGACTACTGGGCAAGCACTCGAAGCCTCGGAAATTTATCCGAAGTAATTGAACATAATATTTTCAAAAAATTACGAGAGATGGACCCTGATCGGGCAAATGAAGATCCTTTGTCATTGGAAAAGGCGCGTCAAGGGGCGGAGTTATTGTCTGCAACAGTAATGTTTTGCAGGATGCCCAACATTCTGTTGCCAGATAATTCATTTACGGCTGGACCAATGGAGTCTGCCTTTAATCCGTCCAGTGTACTGAAAGATTGGACCCCCAAAGAAATCAAAAGCCTGTTACGACAGCCCATTTTTGACGAGGCCACTTATGGAAGAGTTCGATTTCATCATAGGTCTGTCGCAGAGTATCTTGCAGCCAAGTGGATGCACCAATGCCGCATATCTGGATGCGGAATTGAATCATTAGTCAATATTTTCTTTCCTGAGGTCCATGGGAAACGGACACCCATTCCTGCATTAGCACCAATAGCAAGTTGGTTATCACATTTTGATAATGACTTTAGGAATCAAAGTCTAAAAATTGCACCGGAAATAATTTTATTTGGCGGGGACCCCTTGCAAGTTTCTGTGGAGGAACGGAAAAATGCTCTCTGTCAGCTATATGAAAAAAGAAAAAGATTGAGATGGCGCATCTCTGACGCAGAAGTAAGAAGAATTGGACATATCGATCTTGCCGAACCAATTAATCAATTTTTAGATAATTCCAATAAAAATCAAGATTTTGTTGAACTATTGCTTCGAATTATTGAAACTGAAGCACTACAAGCCTGTTCTGAGAGAGCTCTTCGTATTTCCATGGATGTCAATCAAGATAGGCACGTTAGATACTATGCATTTCGAGCTATAAAAATTATTGGGACGCTCGACCAAATGAATAGGCTCCGGAAATATGCGTTGGAACAAGAGACTATATCGAATGAAATAATAGGCGCAATGATAATGGCGCTATTTCCATCAGCATTAACAATTTCAGATTGTCTTCATTTGGTGGGAAAGGCAGAAAGAGAAATAAGCAACAAACAAACCATTCTCCCAGGAATATTATCCAGCCATCTTGTGAGGCTTTGTCAGCCTGATGAACTATTTTTTCTTCTATCAACGATGTTAACTCTTGTAGAGAGTGAACAGGAAAGACCGCGCAGAAAAGAGTTTCTAAAGCGAAGGTATTGGTGGGTTGCAGGTGCGATAACATCGATATTTTTAAGAATTATAGATGAATTTTCCTTTTCTGATATACAAGAAGATTTGCTAAATAATGCGTTCATCTTTCTTCAAAAATGTAAATATTATCAAATTTGCCATCTATACCAAATTGACGACTTAGAGCTAAAATTAGCGCAGTCTCCCTTTTGGCGAAGGAAATTATTTTGGTTCCATGTGGCTCAAGTTAGAAAAAAGGAATCCGGCTATGGGCCAATATATCTCCTGCCAAACACACATAGTCTCCTCAAGCTCAAAATAGAGGATTTGAATTGGCTTTTAGAAGACATAAAAAATAATGAATTCTCGGAAGATCGCCAAAGTGGTTTAGATGCCGCCTTAAACATATGGGCATGGGAAACTAAGCGTAATAAAGATATTGGAAAAGAAATTTTTAACTCCATAAAAGGAAATCGTGAATGCGAACGAATTGCGCAAATGGCCTTGTTTCGTGACCCATATAAACAAGAGCGCAAGAGAAAAAATCTTGAACAAAAACGTCAGACCAAACTGGACCGAAAAAAATCTATCACTTTAGAACAAAACAGACGTATCATCCGTCAAAAAGAAAATGAAATACGATTAGGAAACAACATTAACATTTTACACCATTTCTGGAACATGTGTCAGAATGACGGGGTAGAGAATTCTTACACGCACTCCGTGGATAATCTGAAGCCAATTCAAGAAAAATATGGGGCTGATGTGGCTGAGTGGGCAAGAGAGGGTTTTATCGCAGTCTGGCATAATTGGCGTCCGCCTCTTCCGTACGAAAAAAAAGAGAAACATAGTACTGAATGGCAGGTATTTTTAGGACTAACGGGAATAGAAATAGAATTTCAAAACGGACTGGATTTCAAAAGGATCTCCCCTAATGATGCAGACCTTGCTGTGCGTTATGCACTTCGTGAATTCGAAGGCTACCCCAACTGGATTTCAGAAGTGATAGATTCCCAACCACATACAGTTCAAAGTGTTTTGAAAAGGGAGTATTTCGCTGAATTTTTCCAGACAGAATATAATGAAATATTGCCTCACTTACAATTTCATCCGGGCACTCTTCTTGATTTTTCAGCAACCATCCTTTTAAAACTTCTCCAAACGCAAACGCCTAAAGACATCAAAGTCATGAGAGCAGTTTTCCGTATAATTCTAAGTAATAGTAGTTTTGATTCTAATGAGGTACTTAACCTAATATTGAAAAAACACCCTTTGCTGGTTCGCCGTTTTAAAACAGACATTTTGCTGGTTTGGCTTTCTGCCTGGATGTATGTTCACGCTGAATCAGCTTGGGATTTTGTAGAGCAAATTCTCGTCTCCCACTATGCTATAATCACAGAAATCTGGAATTCAGATATCACCCCACTCTACAAACTTATGTTCTGCAATGATATCGCACACCTCCTGGATTCGTTTATGGTACATTTTGCTTCTTCGTTTGCCGAACCATTTGGATTGTCAGAAGTGGAACTGACACCAGACTATCTAACGCCAATATCTATTCATCGCATGATTCCTGCGCTATTTCATCACATTCCTCCTGAAAGGGATATATGGCACGAAGGGGGATTCTCCCCCGGTGCCTATGATCATGCACAAAAGTTTCGGGCTATGATTGTGAAGGTGCTCTCTGAAACTCCTGGTATAGAGGCCTTTAATGCACTCAATGATCTTGCCAATGATGAAAGGCTGGAAAGACACAAGGACTGGTTTCAGTATTTGGCGGATAAGCAGATAGCTTTGGATGCAGAAAAAACGACTTGGAGTGTAGAAGACATCCTGAGGTTTATGGACATTTGGGAAGTTTCACCTAAGGTGCCCGATGATCTTTTTAGAATAGCTATAAGTAGATTAAGTGATATTAAGGTCGATATAGAAAGTGGTGATTTCAGTGAAAGAGATCTGTTTTCAGAGAATGAACCCGAACATCACCTGCAAAAATGGTTGGCAAACCGTTTAGAAAAAATTGCAAAGGATCAATATTCTGTCATCAGGGAAGAGGAGGTCGATCAAAAAAAGAAACCCGACATTCGTTTGCACAATTCAAAAGCGGGTGTGATTGGGATTGAACTTAAACCGACTGATCGCCGTTATTCATACACTGATTTAAGCGATTGTCTACACAATCAGCTTGTAGGTCAGTACTTAAGATCTGTTAAATCTCGCCATGGGATTCTGTTTCTTGCTCATCTCATTAATCGTAACTGGAAACCGGCTGGAGAAGGCAAAATCAATGCGGAACAACTGGTCCAAAAACTGCAAGATGAGGCAGATTTAATAGTCAGGGATCGTCCAGAAATTGAACAACTACAAGTAGTTGCAATTGACTTTGTCAACCCTTCCGCCCTGTAGAGAGCGAAAAGGTTGACCTATTTGGAACCGACCAAAACAAAACAACGAACAGACCAATACGGACGCGCCTACGCAGGCAGTCAGCGCCAGATTCAGACCTATAAAATTTTTGACAGGAACAGCCCACTTGCACTTTTCGGGGGGGCTTCTTTGAAACACCCGCGCCATGTTTCCTTAATATAACTTGCGTTTTGTAAAGCTGCTGCCAAGGACCGCGAAGGTGTTTTCCACGATGAAAATGGCCTGGGGGTCTTTGGTAAAGACGATCTCCTCCAGCCTTCTTAATTGCACGTTGTTGGTGATGGTCATGATCACCGGACGGGGCGTGCGGGAGTAGCACCCTTGCCCCTGAAGCATGGTGGCGCCTTGCTTCAGATGGGTCATGATGTCGTCCACAATGCATTGAGCCTCCTGGGAAATGATCATCACCATTTTCCGGTTGGAAAACATGGACAGGACATAGTCAATGGTCACGGAAGCCACGAACACCGTTAGTATGGAGCCAACGACCAGGTCGTGGTTTATCACCGCGGCGCTGGCGCAAAACAAAAGCAAATTAAACACAAAATAGGTCTTGCCGATGCCGATGTTGTATTTTCGATTCAGGATAATCGCGGCGATATCCATGCCTCCGTTGGAGCCTAAGGTCCTGAGCACAACGCCCATCCCAAAACCCATAATCCCTCCGCAGGCGATGCTGGCGTAAATGGGGTTTTCTATTCCGAAATTAAAATCCATGACTTCATAGGCAATGGTGGAGACGGCCATGGCCCATATGCTGTATAGGATGAATCGTTTGCTTATGTTCAGATAACCCAGAATGGCCAGGGGGATGTTCAACAGCATGAACAGGATGCCGGCGCTGATCCCCGCCCCGGCGTAATGAATCAGCAAGGCCAGGCCGAACACGCCGCCGGGGACCAAATGCTGATGCACTGCAATGCCCTTGAGCGCGGCCACGGCGATCAAAGAGCCGGCAAAAATCAAAAACATATTCCACGCCGGGGAATAGGCCATGCCCCGGCTTTGATTGTCAGAGCAGGTATCGCTCACCATATATATCTTCCTCTCCATTGCTCCTAAGCAAAAAGCCGCGGTCTGCAACAGGCCGCGGCTTTTTTAATGTTACGGATTATGAATTAAAGGGCGCATTCCTCCACCAGGACCCGATGCAGAACTTTGACGGTCTGCTGCAAATCGCTTTCCGGCACGATGAACTTGGCTTCCACATTACGCCGGTCCTTTTGCATGGCAATGACGTAAACGCCGGCCTCATCCAGGGCCGTGGTGGCTCTGGCCATCAGGCCTGGCGCAGCCATATTGCTGCCGATGGGAGAAACCATGGCCACCGGTCCCATGTCGATATCAGCTTCGGGATATTTCTTTTTCCAACTCCGCACAAGATCCCCGGCCCGTTTCATGGACACGGGAAAATAATGCACAATGGTGTTGGCGCTGGTGGTTTTCGCCACATAGCGCAAGTCCCGGTCATCCAGATCCTTGCACAATTTCTGATCGTATCCCGTGAGGCCCACCATGTCCTGATCCATAAACCGGACTTCGGTCAAGCCGGTCCTTCCTGCAATGATTTCCACGCAGGGGGACTCGCTCACATAATCGTTGGTGATGAGCGTCCCGGGATGGTCCGGTTCAAAGGTGTTTTTGATGCGCAGGTCAATGCCCGAGTTCCTGAGCCCTTTAGCCGCCCCGGGATGGATGGCTTCCATGCCAAGGTCCGCCAGTTGATCGGCCACGTCGTAATTGGTGCGGCCGATGGTCTGAACTTTCTCCGCGCCCACCATTTTCGGATCGGCGCTGGAAAGGTGGAATTCCTTGTGGATGATTGCTTCCCGCGCCTGGGTTACGACGGCCACCTTGCTGAAGGTGATCTCGCTGTACCCGCGGTCGTAGGTATGCATAAGGCCTTCCTTGCACTGGGTGTATCCCGTGACTATGGGCAGTTCCTCGTCGTAGTTGGTCCCGTCAAAAAACTTTTTGACCTTCTCGGTAAACCCCCAATTCTCTTCCTCGCGCCACCCGGTCAGGTCCACAAAACGGGCGTTGACGCCTTTATCCTGCAGAATCATCGTGGTGTTGTAGGCGCTATGAGCCTCGCCGATGGCGGAAAGAAGCTCCCGGATAGTCAGCAAGTGCTCTGAAAGCTGAAAATGCCCGTACGAACATAAACGATGCAGGTCCAGCAGGCAGCTTCTGACGCCTTCTATGCGCTCCTTGACAAAGAGGTCCGCCTGGTCCAGGTCCAACCCCAGCGGCTCCAGTTCGGCGTTGATGGAAAGCATCTTTTCGCCGACCTTGGAGATGGCGTCGCCCCAGGCCCAGGAGGAGGCGTTGTCGTCCACAAACAGCCCGTACACCCCGGGTTCGCGCGTCTTTTTATGCTCCAACAGCAAGTCCGTCAGGCCCGCGTAAGCCGATACGACAATAATCCGCTGGTACAATTCCGATTCCTTACGGTTTCCTACAAGGACGTTGTCCAGCACGTCCTTGAATCGGGACATGGAGGTTCCGCCGATTTTTTCCACGGTATGGAATTTCATGGTATGTCTTTTTCGCCTTCCTGCGCCTTGCCTGCGGTTAATCGTCCAGAACGGGATAGGCCCCATCCTCGTCATGGTCCTCCCGGCCCGTAAGCGGAGGGTTGAATACGCACACCAGCCTCAACTCCTCGCTGGCCCTGAGCAGGTGTTCGTCGTGCTTGTCCAAGGCATACATGGTTCCGGGCCGGATGGGAATCAATTCCCCGGAAGGAACCAGTTCGATCTCGCCCTTTCCGTGAATGCAGTACACGGCTTCCAAATGATTTTTGTACCAAAGGTGCGTCTCGGTTCCAGGATATATGATGGTGTCGTGCAGCGAAAAGCCCATGCCGTCCTTTTTCAGCAAAAGACGGCGGCTGGCCCAGGTTCCGGTTTCGCCTTTAACGTCTGCGTCGGTTCCCAAAATATCATCCAACTGCCTGACTAACATACAAACTCTCCCTTCAAACGTTCTTCTTTATGATCCAAAATCTCGCCGATGGCTTCATCCACAATGGCGATGCCCTTACGCAGAGTTTCTTCATCAATAATCAGCGGGGGCAGGAATTTCAAAACCTGATCGTCGGCGCCGGCCAGTTCGATCACCAGGCCTTTTTCAAAGCACAGGCTGGAGACTTCGCTGGTTAAGCCTTTTTCCGGAACCTCCAGGCCCCAGATCATGCCCCGGCCGCGAACGTTGGCTTCCAGTTCCGGGTATTTGGCGGCGATTTTCTCCAACTCTTCCTTCATGACGCCGCCCTTGTACTTGACGGCATCGCTCAGGTCATTGTTCTCCCAATGCTTGAAATTTTCCGTCGCAGCCACAAAGGCCAGATTGTTGCCCCGGAACGTCCCCGTATGCTCGCCGGGCTTCCACTGGTCCAGGTCCGGCCGCATGAGCATGAGAGCCAAAGGCAGGCCCCCGCCAATGGCCTTGGACAAGGTGACCAGGTCCGGCTTGATTCCGGATTCTTCAAAGCTGAAATAATCCCCTGAGCGGCCGTTGCCCACCTGGATGTCATCCACGATCAGCAGGATGTCCCATTCATGGCAAATTTCCGCCAGTTCGGCCAGCCATTCGGGACGGGCTACGTTCACGCCGCCCTCCGCCTGAATGGTTTCCAGAATCACGGCTGCCGGCAGGTCCAGTCCGCTGGAGTTATCGTTCAGGAGCTTCCTGAACAAATCCAAGGTATTGATATCAGGCCCCATGTACCCGTCAAAAGGCAGAAAGCTCACGTTGCTGCGGCTGATGTGGGCTTCGTCGCGATAAAAGGTGTTTCCCGTCACTCCTAGGGAGCCCATGGAAAGTCCGTGGTATCCGTTGGTAAACGCCACGACGTTGGAACGCCCTTTGACCATACGGGCCAGCTTGAGCGCGCTTTCCACCGCATTGGTGCCGGTGGGGCCGGTAAACTGCACTTTGTACTGCAGGTTGCGAGGCTCCAAAATTCCGTAAACCAGGCTCTCCAGGAAACGCTCCTTGGCCTTGGTGGCCATGTCCAATCCGTGGACCACGCCCTGGCCTTTCAAATACTCGATCATGGCGTTGGACGCGCTTTCGTTGTTGTGGCCGTAGTTAAGGGTTCCCGCTCCAGCGAAAAAATCAATGTACTCCTTACCCATGGTGTCCGTGAGTATGGAACCGTATGCCTTTTCAAAAATTACCGGAAAAGCGCGAATGTAGCCCCTGACTCGGGACTCGTAGTTTTCAAATATACGCATTGTAATATCCTTTTTTTATTTAAGTTTTTGACTTGGAACAAACCGAAAAAGAATCTCCTCCTCATGGAGTCCCTTTTCCGTTTCATAAGCTTCGATAAACGTCTCTCGCCGCACCTCCAGCCCCCTGTCCTCGGCGAATCGCAAAAACAGGCTTTGGCTGGCCTTGTTGGATGGGCTGATCGTGGTTTCGAATTGCTTGCAATCGGTTTGGTCCGCAAGCCAGTGAAGCATGGAGAGGCCCAGCCCTCTCTTGCGGAAATCAGGCGAAACTGCCACCTGCCAGACAAAAAAGGTCTGATCGTCGCTTGGCTTGATGTATCCCGAAATAAACCCGGCTATGCGGGATTCCAACTCGGCGATAACGCACGTGGACGCAAAATGACGGCATAACAAATGATATGCATATTCCGAATTCAGGTCCAGCGGCGCGCAATTGCGGATGAGTTCATGCACTACGAGGCCTTCCCCGGGCTTGGGGGGCCTCATAAGTGGCGGTTGGTTGTCGGTTTCCATTGTCTCCTTTACTTCCTTGATGATGCTTTTAGCTGCTTTTTCAGGCGCTTCTTGTTGCGCCTCCCTAAGCCCGCGACAAGCCTTGCTTGTGCGAACAACTCTTTCGAACAATTTAGTTTCTGTTCAAATCTTTTTTATTGGAAAAATAACACCACAAAGCACTAATGTCAAGAAGCCAGATTATTACGGGTAAATCATCATACCAAAAAGAGGAACACAAACGCCGAAAACGTATTTTATTTTTTGATGCTCCGCTCTTCCATAGATCCCTTTGTCTGATGAACAATCCGTTTAACGGAATATTATTTCGCCCCTAATGCTTCCCTAACACCCTGGGCGCACATTGCCCCTGAGAAAAAAGACCGCGAACGATCAAAAGGAATATTGGCGCGCTATGTTTCAAACTCTAACCACATGGGAACAGGAAATTCTGGACTTCAAACAAGTCAGTGACAATTTGAAAGTATACGAAACAGGCTGCTACCAAAGTTTGGTGGACATCATTGAAAACCAAAGCATAGAAACGGTTTTTCAGCCCATCGTCGATTTGCACAAAGGAGATGTTTTCGCATACGAGGCTCTGAGCCGCATCAAGGGCGAGTCCAGCTTTCCCAATACGGAATCTCTGTTCCAGGCCAGCCAGTTTTTCCAGAAGACGCTGCAATTGGAGCGCGTCTGCCAAAGAAGCGCCATGAGAAAGGCGGAGGATCTGGGCTTAACGCATCCGGTTTGCATCAACCTGTGCCCCTCCATTTTCCGCACGCCGGAGTGCAATCACGGCGGTGTATCCTGCATGTTGGACGAGTTGTTCGGCATCCGGGATAAGATCATCATTGAACTCACCGAGCGCTTTTGCATCCGGGACGACGAACTTTTTAAAAGAACCATCGATTATTATCGCCAACAGGGATTCCGGATCGCCATTGACGATCTGGGCTCAGGCTACGCCGGACTGAAAATGCTCGCGCAAATCGAACCGTTTATCGCACTACTGTCCGGTTAAGAGGTCAAAAAAAGAGGGTCTGAAGCTCCTTTTTATGTTATAATGTCTTCACCACAAAGCACTAATAACAAAGGAGAAATCAGACCCATGAGCCACCATAGCACAATCCTCTCCCAACTGCTACAATCGATTGATAGACATGATTTTAACCGCATCGAAAAACAGGGCTTCCTTCCCGGCCGATCTTATCGCAAGCTCACCCGCTGGGGGCAATTTGTAGCCATGACATTCTCCCATCTCACCCAAAGGACCAGTCTCAGGGACTTGGAAGGCCAG